>CAJNCC010000003.1:0-227983 GCA_905221165.1 bacterium | reverse complement strand
CGAACACAGAAGTTAAGCCCTAGAACGCCGGAAGTAGTTGGGGGTTGCCCCCTGTGAGATATGGAAGTCGCTTAGCTCTAGGGAGTTTAGCTCAGCTGGGAGAGCATCTGCCTTACAAGCAGAGGGTCAGCGGTTCGATCCCGTTAACTCCCATAGGTCCCGTAGTGTAGCGGTTATCACGTCGCCCTGTCACGGCGAAGATCGCGGGTTCGATTCCCGTCGGGACCGTTTAAGATAACGGAAGTTATTTTAGACTCGTTAGCTCAGTTGGTAGAGCAATTGACTTTTAATCAATGGGTCACTGGTTCGAGCCCAGTACGGGTCATATATGCGGGTTTGGCGGAATTGGCAGACGCACCAGATTTAGGATCTGGCGCTTAACGGCGTGGGGGTTCAAGTCCCTTAACCCGCATTAAGATATAATAAATGAGCCGGCTTAGCTCAGTTGGTAGAGCATCTGATTTGTAATCAGAGGGTCGCGTGTTCAAGTCATGTAGCCGGCATTTTTAGATAGAAGAAAACAGTGCGAACGTAGTTCAGTGGTAGAACACCACCTTGCCAAGGTGGGGGTCGCGGGTTCGAATCCCGTCGTTCGCTTAGAGAGGCCGGGGTGGCGGAACTGGCAGACGCACAGGACTTAAAATCCTGCGATTGGTAACGATCGTACCGGTTCGATTCCGGTCCTCGGCATAATATAATGAGCACCCTTAGCTCAACTGGATAGAGTACCTGACTACGAATCAGGCGGTTAGAGGTTCGACTCCTCTAGGGTGCATTTTTCTTTTTAACTCGGGAAGTAGCTCAGCTTGGTAGAGTACTTGGTTTGGGACCAAGGTGTCGCAGGTTCGAATCCTGTCTTCCCGATTAATTGTAGCTTTTTATCAACTGTAGTGGGGTGAAGAAAAGCTAAGATCGAGAAAGGACGAATTTCGTCCTTTCTTTTTTGATGTTCAGAGCAATAAAAATCCGTTTTTTGAAGTTTTCTTTGAAGTTTTCAAAGTTTCGAAATCCAAAGGCATTGCGCTTGATGAGTTTGATGAGATTATTAGTGGCATCCAATTTTGCGTTAGAATAGGGTAGTTGAAGGGCGTTGACAATTTTTTCTTTGTCCTTTAGAAATGTTTTAAAAACAGTATGAAAAAGAGGATGAACCGGCTTAAGATTGTCCTCAATGAGTCCGAAAAATTTATCTGGCTCCTTGTTCTGAAAGTGAAAGAGTAAGAGCTGATAGACATTGTAGTGGTGTTTCAAGTCTTCTGAATAGCTCAAAAGCTTGTCTAAAATCTCTTTATTGGTCAAGTGCATACGAAAAGTAGGGCGATAAAAACGTTTATCGCTGAGTTTACGACTATCCTGTTGGATGGGTTTCCAGTATCGCTTGATAGCCTTGTATTCATGAGATTTTCGTTCAAACTGATTCATGAATTGGACACGCACACGACTCATAGCACGGCTTAAATGTTGTACAATATGGAAACGATCTAGAACGATTTTAGCACACGGAAAAAGCTGTTTAGCCAAGTCATAGTAAGGGGTAAACATATCCATAGTAATGATTTTCACTCGACATCGAACTGCCCTATCATATTTAAGAAATTGATTTCGGATAATAGCTTGTGTTCTGCCCTCAAGAACAGTGATAATGTTGAGATTGTCAAAATCTTGAGCAATGAAACTCATCTTTCCCTTAGTGAAGGTACACTCATCCCAGGACATAATCTCAGGAAGACAAGAAAAATCATGCTTAAAACGGAAGTCATTGAGTTGAGCTTGCGAATGACAGTTGAAGTTGAAATGGAAAGCTGATGAGCAATATCGGTCAAAGAAGTCTTTTCAATCAGCTTTTGCGCAATTTTTTGGTTGATGATACGATGGATTTGATGATTTTTCTTTACTATAGGAGTCTCAGCGATAGCAATTTTTGAGCACTGATAGCACTTAAAACGGCGTTTTTTAAGGAGAATTCTAGTAGGCATACCAGTTGTTTCAAGGTAAGGAATTTTAGAAGGTTTTTGAAAGTCGTATTTCTTCATTTGACTTCCACACTCAGGACAAGATGGGGCGTCGTAGTCCAGTTTAGCTATGATTTCCTTGTGTGTATACATATTGATGATGTCTAGAAACGGGATATTGGGGTCTTTAATATCTAGTAGTTTTGTGGTAAAATGTAATTGTTCCATATGATTCTTTCTAATGAGTTGTTTAGTCGCTTTTCATTATAGATTTTATGGGACTTTTTTTCTACACAAAAATAGGCTCCATAATATCCATAGGGGATTTACCCACTACAAATATTATAGAACCATTATTGGTTGCTTCCAGTTTGGCGATGATTTCCTTGTGTGTAACCCTATTAATAACATTGATAATTTTGATATCAGTATCTTCAATGTCAAGCAGTTTCGTGATAAAATGTAATAGTTCCATATGAATCTTTCTAATGAGTTGTTTTGTCGCTTTTCATTATAGATTTTATGGGACTTTTTTCTACACCAAAATAAGCTCCATAATATCCATAGGGGATTTATCCACTACAAATATTATAGAGTCATTTGTTAAAAGTAGCAGTCTTTAAGGAAAGATACTGGCTATATATTTTTTCTAAATATGGTAAAATAGTAGAAGAATAATGTGAGGAAAATGAATGTCAAGCAGTTTTGAAATTTTGATGAATCAACTGGGGATGCCTGCTGAAATGAGACAGGCTCCTGCTTTATCACAGGCTGATATTGAGCGAGTTGTAGTTCATAAAATTAGTAAGGTATGGGAGTTTCATTTCGTATTTTCTAATATTTTACCGATTGAAATCTTTTTAGAATTAAAGAAAGGTTTGAGCGAAGAATTTTCTAAGACAGGCAATAAAGCTGTTTTCAAAATCAAGGCTCGGTCTCAAGAATTTTCAAATCAGCTCTTGCAGTCCTACTATAGGGAGGCTTTCTCTGAAGGCCCATGTACTAGTCAAGGTTTTAAATCTCTTTATCAGAATTTGCAAGTTCGTGCTGAGGGAAATCAACTCTTTATTGAGGGTTCTGAGGCGATTGATAAGGAACATTTTAAGAAGAATCATCTTCCTAATTTAGCCAAACAACTTGAAAAGTTTGGTTTTCCAACTTTTACTTGTCAAGTAGAGAAAAATGATGTGCTGACCCAAGAGCAGGAAGAGGCCTTTCATGCTGAAAATGAGCAGATTGTTCAAGCTGCCAATGAGGAAGCGCTCCGTGCTATGGAGCAACTGGAACAGATGGCACCTCCTCCAGCAGAAGAGAAACCAGCCTTTGATTTTCAAGCTAAAAAAGCTGCAGCTAAACCAAAGCTGGATAAGGCAGAGATTACTCCTATGATCGAAGTGACGACGGAGGAAAATCGTCTGGTCTTTGAAGGGGTTGTGTTTGATGTGGAGCAAAAAGTGACCAGAACAGGGCGTGTTTTGATCAACTTTAAAATGACGGATTACACTTCCAGTTTTTCGATGCAAAAGTGGGTTAAGAATGAGGAAGAGGCTCAGAAGTTTGACCTAATCAAGAAAAATTCTTGGCTCCGAGTTCGTGGGAATGTGGAGATGAATAACTTCACACGCGATTTGACTATGAACGTGCAGGATGTGCAGGAAGTTGTTCACTATGAGCGGAAGGATTTGATGCCACAAGGTGAGCGTCGGGTTGAGTTTCATGCTCATACTAATATGTCGACCATGGATGCACTACCCGAGGTAGAAGAGATCGTTGCGACAGCTGCTAAGTGGGGACACAAGGCGGTTGCCATCACGGACCATGGGAATGTTCAGTCCTTCCCACACGGCTATAAGGCGGCCAAGAAAGCGGGAATTCAGCTAATCTATGGAATGGAAGCCAATATCGTGGAGGACCGTGTCCCTATCGTCTATAACGAAGTGGGGATGGACTTGTCGGAAGCGACCTACGTGGTTTTTGACGTGGAAACGACAGGACTTTCAGCTATTTATAATGATTTGATTCAGGTTGCGGCTTCTAAGATGTACAAGGGGAATATCATTGCTGAATTTGATGAATTTATCAATCCTGGGCATCCCTTGTCAGCTTTTACTACTGAGTTGACTGGAATTACAGATGACCATGTCAAAAATGCCAAACCACTAGAACAAGTTTTGCAAGAATTCCAAGAATTCTGCAAGGATACGGTCCTAGTTGCCCATAATGCGACCTTTGACGTTGGCTTTATGAATGCCAATTATGAGCGTCATGGTCTGCCAAAGATTAGTCAGCCAGTTATTGATACGCTGGAGTTTGCTAGAAACCTCTATCCTGAGTACAAACGTCATGGTTTGGGACCTTTGACCAAGCGCTTTGGTGTGGCTCTAGAACATCACCACATGGCCAACTACGATGCGGAAGCTACAGGTCGCCTGCTTTTCATCTTTATCAAAGAGGTAGCAGAAAAACATGGTGTGACCGATTTAGCTAGACTCAACATTGATTTGATTAGCCCAGATTCTTATAAAAAAGCTCGGATTAAACATGCGACAATTTATGTCAAGAATCAGGTAGGTCTAAAAAATATCTTTAAGCTGGTTTCGTTGTCTAATACCAAGTACTTTGAAGGAGTACCACGGATTCCAAGAACGGTTCTAGATGCCCATCGGGAAGGTTTGATTTTAGGTTCGGCTTGCTCTGAAGGTGAAGTTTTTGATGCAGTCGTTTCCCAAGGTGTGGATGCGGCGGTTGAGGTAGCCAAGTATTACGACTTTATTGAGATCATGCCACCAGCTATCTATGCTCCATTGATTGCCAAGGAGCAGGTCAAGGATATGGAAGAACTCCAGACCATTATCAAAAGTTTGATAGAAGTTGGAGACCGTCTTGGTAAGCCCGTTCTGGCTACGGGAAATGTCCATTATATCGAACCGGAAGAAGAGATTTATCGTGAAATTATCGTCCGTAGTCTAGGCCAGGGGGCTATGATTAACCGAACTATCGGTCATGGAGAACATGCCCAACCGGCACCACTTCCAAAGGCTCATTTTAGAACGACCAATGAGATGTTGGATGAATTTGCCTTCTTGGGAGAGGAATTAGCTCGGAAATTGGTTATTGAAAGCACCAATGCCTTGGCAGAAATCTTTGAACCCGTTGAGGTTGTTAAGGGTGACTTATACACGCCTTTCATCGACAAGGCTGAAGAAACAGTTGCTGAGTTGACCTATAAGAAAGCTTTTGAGATTTATGGAAACCCGCTGCCAGATATTGTTGATTTGCGGATTGAAAAAGAACTAACCTCTATTCTGGGGAATGGATTTGCTGTGATTTATCTGGCTTCGCAGATGCTGGTACAACGTTCCAATGAACGGGGCTACTTGGTTGGTTCTCGTGGGTCTGTTGGGTCCAGTTTCGTTGCGACCATGATTGGGATTACAGAGGTTAATCCTCTCTCTCCACACTATGTCTGTGGTCAGTGTCAGTACAGTGAGTTTATCACAGATGGTTCTTATGGTTCAGGTTTTGATATGCCCAATAAGGACTGTCCTAAATGTGGTCATAAGCTCAGCAAAAACGGACAGGATATTCCTTTCGAGACCTTCCTTGGTTTTGATGGGGACAAGGTTCCCGATATTGACTTGAACTTCTCGGGAGAAGATCAGCCTAGCGCCCACTTGGATGTACGTGATATTTTTGGTGAGGAATATGCATTCCGTGCAGGAACAGTTGGTACAGTAGCTGCCAAGACCGCTTATGGATTTGTCAAGGGCTATGAGAGAGATTATGGCAAGTTTTATCGTGATGCAGAGGTGGAACGTTTAGCCCAGGGAGCTGCTGGTGTCAAACGAACGACAGGACAACACCCAGGGGGAATCGTTGTTATTCCTAACTACATGGATGTCTACGACTTTACGCCTGTCCAGTATCCAGCAGATGACGTGACGGCTGAATGGCAAACGACTCACTTTAACTTCCACGATATTGATGAGAACGTCCTTAAACTTGATGTACTGGGACATGATGATCCGACCATGATTCGAAAACTCCAGGACTTGTCTGGGATTGATCCTAATGAAATCCCTATGGATGATGAGGGAGTTATGGCTCTCTTTTCTGGTACTGATGTACTTGGGGTAACACCTGAGCAAATCGGAACTCCGACGGGCATGCTGGGGATTCCAGAGTTTGGAACCAACTTTGTCCGAGGGATGGTCGATGAAACCCATCCGACGACCTTTGCAGAATTGCTTCAGTTGTCAGGGTTGTCCCACGGTACCGACGTTTGGCTGGGCAATGCCCAAGATTTGATTAAGCAAGGGATTGCTGACCTATCAACCGTTATCGGTTGTCGAGACGACATCATGGTTTACCTCATGCATGCTGGCCTCGAGCCTAAGATGGCCTTTACCATTATGGAACGGGTACGTAAGGGCTTGTGGCTCAAGATTTCCGAAGAGGAACGCAATGGTTATATTGAAGCCATGAAGGCTAATAAGGTGCCAGAGTGGTATATCGAGTCCTGTGGGAAAATCAAGTACATGTTCCCTAAAGCCCATGCGGCAGCCTACGTTATGATGGCCTTGCGTGTAGCTTACTTCAAGGTTCACCATCCTATTTATTACTACTGTGCTTACTTCTCAATCCGTGCTAAGGCTTTTGATATCAAGACCATGGGAGCGGGCTTGGATGCCATCAAACGCAGAATGGAAGAAATCTCTGAAAAACGGAAGAACAATGAGGCCTCTAATGTGGAGATTGACCTCTATACAACTCTTGAGATTGTCAATGAAATGTGGGAACGTGGTTTCAAGTTTGGAAAACTCGATCTCTATCGTAGTCAGGCGACAGAGTTCCTTATCGATGGGGATACCCTCATCCCGCCATTTGTAGCAATGGATGGTCTGGGAGAGAACGTTGCTAAGCAGTTGGTACGAGCGCGTGAAGAGGGAGAATTCCTCTCCAAAACAGAACTACGCAAACGCGGTGGCCTATCATCAACATTGGTTGAAAAGATGGATGAAATGGGGATTCTGGGCAATATGCCAGAGGATAACCAGCTCAGTTTGTTTGATGAGTTGTTTTAAAAAATTGCTTATTTTGATCAAGTGGACAAAATATGTCCACTTGATTTGTTATAATTCTCTTAAAAATAATAGAAAAGAGAGTATAATATGGTGGATCAAGGAATTTTAAATTCTAACGTGTCAATTGAAGAGCAAATTTACAATTTTGAAAAAGGCTTGAAAGATGATGGGAGTGATTGGACTGGATTCCCACAAATAGACTTAAAAGAAGATTCTCAATGTATTTACATTTGCGGTATTTCAGAGACTGATAGATGGCATTTGTTTTATACGTTAACTAAAATAAAACCTGCTACTCAAATAGCATCACTTGGATATTATCGAGTGAGAGATAATTTGATTTTTTCTAAACATAGTCAATGGATAAAACTGCAAATGGAGCATACAGAGTATGACTTGATTTTTCTGGAGGGAGTTCAACTTTTGGGAGAGGCTGATCAAAGGGTACAGGAATACTGGATGCAGCAATTCAAAGAGAATAAGAAAAGAGGTAGACTCTTCATTGTATATTCAGACTGCTTACCCGAAGACTTAAAAAATATGGATGAATCCGTAGTTGAGTTCTTCGAATCTGGCATAGTGGTACAGTTGAAATCACCTAAGGGCTAGTTTATTTTGCTTTAATCGTTTTGAATATAAAGTGCTAGTTAGACTATAGAAGTGATAATAATGTACTAGAAATAATATTGTTTGAATAATATGTAGAAGGAAATTGCAGATGAATGATCAAGAGAGACTACTAACAATTTTTTTACGTTTACAGTTAGGTACTTCACTAGGAAAAAAGCAACTGGCTCAGGAATTTGAGGTTAGCGAAAAGACGATACAGAGAGATTTTTCGCTACTCCGTGATATTTTATCTAATAACACCAGTTATAGTGGAGATTTGATTTATAACCGTAAAATGAATAAGTATAGTCTATCAAGTAAGTCAGTTTTTAATAAAAAGGATATACTTGTTATTTCAAAGATTTTATTGGAAAATCGAGCACTGAATAGGCCAGAAATTGATAGCTTACTAAATAATTTACTGGTCTTAGTTCCCCGTGATGATCAGAAAGAAATTGAGCAAATCATTGGCAGTGAAAAGCTGAACTATGCTCCCTTAACAGATCAACAAAATAGAATAGAGAAAATTTGGAATTTATCAGAAGCCATTTTGCATGAACAAGTTCTAGACATTGTCTATCAAAAACCTTATTCTGAGTCTTCTAAGAGGCAGACTGTTTTACCAGTCTCTCTTTACTATGATAGTCATTATTTCTATCTGGTTGTTTACCAGTTGAAACATGCCATTTATATTACTTTAAGAGTAGACCGTATCCAGTCATGGTCTCTTAGTGGTATAGAGAAACCCTCTATTTCTTATCGAGATAAATTTAGAGATGGCGACATTCGTAACGAGAGAGTAGATGCTTTTATCGGGAAGAAAATCAGTATTGAAATCGAGTATTTGTACGATCCGACGATTGTGATGGATCAATTTCCAAATGCAAAAATAGTTGGGAACAATGGTGACTGGACTCATTTTCAGTTTGAAAGTCAGCATACACCGGGACTTAAACGCTGGTTACTGGGGCAAGGGGAAGCAGTGACTGTTTTGTCTCCTCGGATTTTAGTAGAGGATATGAGGAAAACAGTTCAAGAAATGATAGATAAATATAGATGAGGATAAAATGACTATTCAATTTACTTCTAAAAAGGTTGGAGAACTATTGAAAAAAGGGAATTTGCGGATTCCTTCTTATCAAAGACCATATAAATGGAACAGAAAACATATCCGTAATCTTTTTTATGATTTACGAGATGCTATGGAGAAAAAGGAATATCAGATTGGTTCCGTTATCTTACATGAAAATGATGGATACGATATTGTCGATGGACAGCAACGGCTAATTTCTATTTCCTTGTTTCTTCATTTATTAGATAGTTTAGAGAATTATAAGGGTGCTAAGCAACTGCTGAGTGCTACTGTATTTGGAGAGCTATCTTGCTATCATGCGAGTGAAAATTATAATGAGTGGGAAAATTTGACTCAATTGGTTGGCGAAAATCAGGCAAAAGATATTTGCAACTTTTTATTGGAAAATTGTTCTGTCTCCGTGATTACTATGCCCAAAAAACGATTATCAGAGGCTTTTCAGCTATTTGATTCTCAGAATAATCGTGGAAAACCTTTAGAACCTCATGATTTGCTCAAAGCCTATCATCTTCGCAAGGAAGATACCGAAGATGAAAGAATTGTGGAAAAGTGGGAGCAATTTGTAGAGGATAAAAATTTAAGTCTCAAAGAGTTATTTGATAAACATCTTTTTCGTATGAGACGTTGGTCGCGAGGAGAGACAGGATTGACCAACAAGCGTTATGGTTCTTATCTCCGTTTTACAGAGGATTTTATTGACGATTTTAAAGGCGTTGATTTGAATCAGAACTTTCCATACTTAGAATTGTATCGTCATATTGAAAATCTCCCCATGTCCATTACTATGCCAATCATTGATGGAAGTAAATTTTTTGAGTATATTGAATCTGCTCATGAAACTGTTAAAAATCATAAAGATTTTTTAAATGAACAGTTAGGAATATCTAATGAGTCAGAGGAGGAAGGACAAAATTTAGCTTACCCAGAAGGCATGTTGAACATTTACAGTAGCTCAAAAGGACGCTACCTCAAGTGTCACAATATATTCTTAAATATTTGTTCACTTTTTGCAGATAGATTTGGAAAAGAGGAGCTATCAAAGGAGATAGTAGAGACCTTGTTTATTTGGTCTTATTACCCTCGAGTTAAATCTAAAGCTATATATGATGCAACGGTAGGAAACTATGCCGCTGGTGGAAGTTTTAGACAAAAAGAGACTCAAAAGTTATTTCAACTTTTATCTCATGCTGTTACTCCGAATGATTTCATGATCAAGATAGATAGAGAATTATTTGAAAATTATACTGTGGACAAGATTATAGAAGAGGAAAAAAATAAATGGTAGAAACACATATAAGCTTATCAGTTAATCGTTTGTTAAATGAAGATACCTATGCTATCCCTCTTTATCAGAGAAATTTTGCTTGGACTTATGATGAAATTGAGCAGTTATTGAACGACGTAGCAGATGCTTTTCAAGAAAATAGAGACAATTATAATTATTATATTGGAACATTAGTCGTTAATAAAGAGAATGATATTTTCAAAATCATAGATGGGCAACAACGAACAACAGCCCTTAATTTGATTGCCTTAGCTTTGAAGCATGAGTTTGGTTTTGATAGATTGAAGGCTGTCAATCTTACCTTCCCAGCTCGGAAGAAATCAAATAAGAATATTCAAGATCTATTTGCCAAGAAAAAAATTTTAGAGGGCGATGAAAATGAGCTGACTAGAGGTTACGGACATGCTAGAGACGCATTGAAAAAAGTGCTAGAGGAGCGCCGTCTTGATCCTCAGTCTTTCGTTGATTATCTTTTTGAGAATGTTATCATTTTTCGGAGTATACTTCCTGAAGATTTAGATTTGAATCTTTATTTCGAACGTTTCAACTCTCGAGGAGAACAACTAGAGGCTCATGAGATTCTCAAGGCACAAATGATGGCTAAGTTCGGTGAAGATCAAGAAATGGCACAAAGATTTGCGAGAATTTGGGATGCCTGTGCAGAATTTGATAAGCCGGTAATAAAAACTTTTCAAATCCGAAGTAGACCAGACAATACTGATGAAGAGGGGGAGAAAATTTTTGGTAAAGAATCTACTAACTTCAAATTGGAAAGTGTATTTGAGAAAATAAGAGTAAAAAAAATTGAGCAACGAAGTTTACTAGATGCAATTACTCAGACAAAATATGAAAGTAGTAGCTTAGTAAATAATGGAGCAGATATTTCAAATTATACGACTGTAATTGATTTTCCAACATTTTTACTTCAAGTTTTTTTCATCATGGAAGGAAATGATGAAACTACATTTGATGATAAAAAATTATTGAAAATTTTTGAAATTGAACGACGAGATAGAGAATGGGTCCAACAATTTGGGCAACTACTTCTGACTATGAAGCATATATTTGATACGTTTATCGTAAAAAATGTCCAATTAGAAAATGAAACCGAATGGCAAATCAAACGAGGTCAGTATGAGACATATCAACGAAATGAAAATAGAGGATGGCAATATGTTCGAATTAATTATCAAAACAATACTTTTGACAATTTAAACAAAAACATTATCCTCCTTCAATCCATGTTTGCTGTGACCTTTACTGCCAATCGAAATAGTCGTTGGTTATATGAAATCTTGCAATTCCTGTTTAACCATATTGAAGAGTTAAATCAAACAGAATTTGCTAGTCTCTTTAAGGATTTTCTTGAAAAAATGGCAGTGAGATATGCTGAGGAAAGATTGTTTACCGAAGATAAAAGTATCAAAAAATATGGGGCAATTCCTGTTTACGCTTTTAACTTTGTAGATTATGTTTTATGGAAAAATCGTGAAGAATTGAAGAAAGATTACGATATTGAGTTTAAAGATTTTAAATTTGCTTATCGTCGCTCCGTAGAACATTGGTATCCTCAGAATCCAAATGGACATGATGGAGAGAGCCAATTACCTGCTGAGTTTTTACATTCCTTTGGCAACCTTTGTATTATTACCGATAGTCAGAACTCTAGGTTTGGCAACTCCTATCCAGAAGCTAAATTAAAACAATGGGAAAAAGAAGATATATTCCATCGCCAGAGTTTAAAATTACAGATGATGGCAGAGATAACTTCTAAAAAAAATAGATGGGATATTGGTGAGATTCAATCTATGGAAAAAGAAGTGGAAAGATATGTACAAAATTTTTGTAATAGCTAATTAAAACAAGCTTCAGTAAGCTTGTTTTTTAAAATACCAATATATGTGATATACTAGTAAGAGAGGATATTTCATGAAACTAAGAATTTTTGCGGAAGATAAGCCGGCTGAGAAGGTATTTGAATATCAATTAGAACTTGCTGATCAGACAATTCTTCTATCAACAGCACTCTTGTCAGGTGCCATTGCTTTAGCAGGATTATTCTCTGCTTTGAAAGAAAAATAAAAATAGAAAAGAGAAAATTACATGGTTTTACCAAATTTTAAAGAAAATCTAGAAAAATACGCTAAGCTTTTGGTTGCAAACGGAATCAATGTGCAACCTGGTCATACCTTGGCTCTCTCTATCGATGTGGAGCAACGTGAGTTAGCTCACCTAATCGTCAAAGAAGCCTATGCCTTGGGTGCGCATGAGGTTATCGTTCAGTGGACAGATGATGTCATTAACCGTGAGAAATTCCTCCATGCGCCGATGGAGCGTTTGGACAATGTGCCAGAATACAAGATTGCTGAGATGAACTATCTTTTAGAGAACAAAGCTAGCCGTCTTGGGGTTCGTTCATCTGATCCAGGTGCCTTGAACGGAGTGGATGCTGACAAGCTTTCAGCTTCTGCTAAAGCTATGGGACTTGCCATGAAGCCAATGCGTATCGCAACTCAATCTAACAAGGTTAGCTGGACTGTAGCAGCCGCTGCTGGACTTGAGTGGGCTAAGAAAGTCTTTCCAAATGCTGCGAGCGATGAAGAAGCAGTTGATATACTTTGGGACCAAATCTTCAAAACTTGCCGTGTCTACGAAGAAGATCCTGTTAAGGCTTGGGAAGAGCATGCAGCTATCCTCAAGAGCAAGGCCGATATGCTTAATAAAGAGCAATTTTCAGCTCTTCACTACACAGCGCCAGGGACAGATTTGACACTTGGTTTGCCGAAAAACCATGTTTGGGAATCAGCTGGTGCTATCAATGCACAGGGCGAAGGATTCTTGCCAAATATGCCGACAGAAGAAGTCTTCACAGCACCTGACTTCCGTCGTGCAGATGGTTATGTAACCTCTACAAAACCGCTTAGCTATAATGGAAATATCATCGAAGGAATTAAAGTAACCTTCAAGGATGGACAAATCGTGGATATCACTGCAGAAAAAAGCGATCAAGTCATGAAAGACCTTGTCTTTGAAAATGTGGGTGCGCGTGCCTTAGGTGAATGTGCCTTGGTACCAGATCCAAGCCCAATTTCTCAGTCAGGCATTACCTTCTTTAACACCCTTTTCGATGAAAATGCGTCAAATCACTTGGCTATCGGTGCAGCCTATGCAACTAGCGTTGTTGGTGGAGCGGAGATGAGCGAAGAGGAGCTTGAAGCCGCGGGGCTTAACCGTTCAGATGTTCACGTAGACTTTATGATTGGTTCTAACCAAATGGATATCGATGGTATCCGTGAGGATGGGACACGTGTACCACTCTTTCGTAACGGAGATTGGGCAAATTAAGGAGATAATATGTTAGGAAGTATGTTCGTTGGTCTCCTAGTGGGATTTTTAGCAGGTACTCTGACCAATCGTGGAGAACGCATGGGATGTTTTGGAAAAATGTTTCTAGGCTGGATTGGTGCCTTTATAGGCCATTTGCTTTTTGGGACTTGGGGACCGATAATAGCGGGAACTGCCATTATTCCGGCAGTACTAGGTTCCATGATTGTCTTAGCGATTTTCTGGAGACGAGGAAGTTAATTTCTTAAATCTTATACTCAATGAAAATCAAAGAGCAAACTAGGAAACTAGCCGCAGGTTGCTCAAATCACTGCTTTGAGGTTGTAGATAGAACTGACGAAGTCAGTAACATATATACGGCAAGGCGACGTTGACGCGGTTTGAAGAGATTTTTGAAGAGTATGAAACGAAAAGGAGGTTGGTCATTGAGACAGCCTCCTTTTGAGTGTGATATAATAGTTCTATGAGATTGGATAAATTTTTAGTTGCCTGCGCTGTGGGGAGCCGGACAGAGGTCAAAAACATGCTCAAGGCTGGGCGCGTGACTGTAAATGGTAAAAAAGAAAAATCAGCTAAATTGCAGATTGATGAAGAAAGAGATGAGATTCGCTTTGCTGGGCAAGTGTTGGAGTATGAAGAGTTTGTCTACTACATGATGAACAAGCCCCAAGGAGTTATCTCAGCGACTGAGGATCCTAAGCACAGAACCGTTCTGGACTTGCTGGATGATATTGCTCGGAGAAAGGAAGTTTTCCCAGTAGGACGCTTGGATATTGACACGCATGGTCTTTTACTCTTGACCAATGATGGTCAGCTGGCTCATGCTCTTCTTTCGCCAAAGCGTCATGTGGATAAGACCTATCTGGCTCAGGTCAAGGGAATTATGACCCAAGAAGACGTGGAGACATTTGCTGAGGGCATTCCGCTCAAAGACTTTACCTGTAAGCCTGCTAGACTGGAGCTTGTATCCATAGAGACAGAAAAGAATCAAAGTCAAATCCGTGTGACCATTGCAGAAGGGAAGTTTCATCAGGTCAAGCGTATGGTGGCCTACTGTGGCAAGAAAGTAGTAGACTTGCAACGTTTGACTATGGGAACTTTAGTTTTAGATGAGAACTTGCAGCGAGGAGAATGGCGTCGCTTAACCAAGAAAGAATTAGAGGTTCTCCTTGCAAGTATTGCTTAGTTTGGTTTATATTAGAAAAAGGTGAGGGAGAATGTCCTTGCCTTTTATGTTTTTCGGTTGCTTCCTTTGTGAAAAGAGTTATAATAGACTGTAGAACAAAAGGAGGAATCTATGAACGCGATTCAAGAATCATTTACTGATAAACTATTTGCCAATTATGAAGCAAATGTAAAATACCAAGCGATTGAAAATGCTGCCAGCCACAACGGAATTTTTGCAGCCCTTGAGCGTCGCCAAAGCCATGTGGACAATACACCTGTTTTCTCATTGGATTTGACCAAGGACAAGGTAACCAACCAGAAAGCGTCTGGTCGTTGCTGGATGTTTGCAGCTCTCAACACCTTCCGTCACAAACTCATTTCACAATATAAATTGGAAAATTTTGAGTTGTCACAGGCCCACACCTTCTTCTGGGACAAGTATGAGAAATCAAACTGGTTCTTGGAGCAAGTCATTGCGACTGCAGACCAAGACTTGACGAGCCGTAAGGTTAAATTCCTACTTCAAACACCACAACAAGACGGTGGTCAGTGGGATATGGTCGTTTCTCTCTTTGAGAAATACGGTGTCGTGCCCAAGTCAGTTTACCCTGAGTCAGTTTCATCTAGTAGCAGCCGTGAGCTAAATGCCATTCTCAACAAATTGCTTCGTCAAGATGCTCAAATTTTGCGTGACTTGCTTACTTCTGGCGCAGACCAAGCGACTGTTCAAGCTAAGAAAGAAGACCTCTTGCAAGAAATCTTTAATTTCCTTGCTATGTCTTTAGGACTTCCGCCACGTAAATTTGACTTTGCTTATCGCGATAAGGATAACAACTACCAAAGTGAAAAGGGCATTACACCACAAGAGTTTTACAAGAAATATGTCAATCTTCCTCTAGATGATTATGTTTCTGTTATCAATGCTCCAACTGCTGACAAGCCTTACGGTCAATCTTACACAGTTGAGATGTTGGGAAATGTAGTTGGTAGCCGTGCGGTTCGTTACATCAACGTTCCAATGGAGCGCTTGAAAGAATTGGCGATTGCTCAAATGCAAGCAGGCGAGACTGTTTGGTTTGGTTCTGATGTTGGTCAGCTCAGCAACCGTAAAGCTGGCATCCTTGCGACAGATGTTTATGACTTCGAATCAAGCATGGACATTCAATTCACTCAAGACAAGGCTGGACGTCTGGACTACAGCGAAAGCTTAATGACCCACGCTATGGTCTTGACAGGTGTGGACTTGGACGAAAATGGCAAATCAACCAAGTGGAAGGTTGAAAACTCATGGGGAGACAAGGTCGGTACAGATGGTTACTTTGTTGCCTCAGATGCTTGGATGGACGAATACACTTACCAAATCGTTGTTCGTAAGGAATTGCTGACAGCAGAAGAACAAGCTGCCTATGAAGCAGAACCAATCGTACTCGCACCATGGGATCCAATGGGAGCCTTGGCAGAATAATACTCAATGAAAATCAAAGAGCAAACTAGGAAGCTAGCCGCAGGCTGTACTTGAGTACGGTAAGGCGACGCTGACGTGGTTTGAATTTGATTTTCGAAGAGTATAAAAGCATAGAAAAAAGGAATCAGGCTTAGAACCTGGTTCCTTTTGAGTTTCTTGATTACATGATACCGAAGAAACGAGCTGCGATACCTACTGCAAAGAGTGCAAGGATGATTGAGATTGGTGATACTTTTTTCTTAAGCAACCACATGCAAAGGAAAGTAAGGAGAAGTCCCATCAATCCTGGAATCAATGAGTTCAACTGACCTTGAAGGGTTTGTGGTTGAATCTTATCTAGGCTCAATCCCCCAAGTGCTTGACCAAGGATACCTTTCAATTCAGCACCTGATACAGGTCCTTCTGGGAAGTTGATGTAGGCACCTTCAGCCAATTGTTTACCTGGGAGGTTAACAGTAAAGTTGATCGATACCCAACGTTGTACAAGAACGGCAAGAATGAACATACCAAGGATAGAAGCACCTTTAGTGATGTCTTTCAAGATACCACCAGACATGTCTTTAGTGATTTCAGAACCAGCCTTGTAACCAAACTCTTGTGTGTACCATAGGAAGGCCATACGGATAGCATTCCATCCGAAGAAGAAGAGAAGTGGACCAACCAAGTTACCAGATGCAGCAAGTGATGCACCAAGAGCTCCAAGGATAGGACGAACTGTAAACCAGAATACTGGGTCGCCGATACCAGCAAGAGGTCCCATCATACCGATTTTAACCCCTTGGATAGCAGCGTCGTCGATTTCAACACCGTTCGCACGTTCTTCTTCAAGTGCAAGAGTAACCCCCATGATTGGAGCAGCTACGTATGGGTGAGTGTTAAAGAACTCAAGGTGGCGCTCAAGAGCAGCAGCTTGGTCTTCTTTAGTAGTGTACAATTTTTTGATAGCTGGGATCAATGAATAAGCCCAACCCAAGTTTTGCATACGCTCGTAGTTCCAAGAACCTTGAAGGAATTGTGAACGCCACCAAACTTTTTTACGATCTGATTTTGATAATTGAAGTTTTTCAGTCATGATTGTTCCCCTTTCTAGTAGTCTTCTAGGATATCACCGATTGGGTCGTTAGAAGTAGCAGCTCCGCCGCCACCGTTACCACCTTGTTTTGAAAGGTTAAGGTAGATGAAGGCAAGGGCAACACCGACTACACCAAGGGCAATCAAAGTCAATTGAGAAATGGCAGCAAAAGCAAAACCGATTGCGAAGAATGGCCATACTTCACGAGTTGCCATCATGTTGATAACCATAGCGTAACCAACGGCAACGACCATAGCACCACCGACAGCCATACCACCGTTCAACCAGTCTGGCATCAATTTAAGAGCATCTTGAACGGCAGAAGCTGGGATAGCGATAAGGAAGGCTGCAGGGATAGCAATACGAAGACCTTGAAGAAGAAGTGCGATAAAGTGAGCACGTTCAACAGCCGCAATATTTCCTTCTTTAGCAGCAGCATCTGCAGTGTGAACCAAACCAACTGAGATTGTACGAACAATCATTGTCAAGAAAAGTCCAGCTACGGCAAGAGGGATAGCTGTTGCTGTTGCAACGGCGATACCTTCAGTAGTAAAGTTACCACCTTTGATCAAGATGATTGCTGCGGCCACAGATGCAAGAGCAGCGTCAGGAGCTACGGCAGCTCCGATGTTTGCCCAACCAAGGGCGATCATTTGAAGTGATCCACCAAGCATAACCCCTGCTTCGAGGTTACCAGTTGCAAGTCCGATAAGGGTACATGCGACGATTGGTTGATGGAATTGGAATTGGTCGAGGATACCTTCAAGACCTGCAAGGAAGGCAACAACTACAACCAAGACAGCAGAAATAATTGAAATATCTGACATGGTTTTATTCCTTTTCTATTTAATTATATAAAGTGAAAAAATTTCTTAGAATTCTTCGATAGTTACTGATGTCTATTATTGAACGTTGGCTTTGCTAATCAAGTCAAACAAATCTTTTTTAGTGTCGTTTGGTACTTTACGCACGTCAAATTCAACACCGAGGTCACGCATTTTTTCAAATGTAGCAACGTCTTCTTTGTCCATAGACAAAACGTTGTTGACCATTGTTTTACCTGTTGAGTGAGCCATTGATCCTACGTTAAGGGTCTTGATTGGCACGCCACCTTCAATTGCACGAAGGGCATCTTGAGGTGTTTCAAACAAGATAAGGGCATGTGTTTCTCCAAAGCGTGGGTCTTTTGCAACCTCGATCAATTTTTGAATTGGAACCACATTGGCTCTGACATTATTTGGAGCTGCTTGTTTAATCAATTCTTTACGAAGATCGTCGTTGGCAACGTTATCTGAAGCAACGATGATACGGTCTGCTTTTGAATCTGGAGTCCAAGCAGTTGCAACCTGACCGTGAAGGAGACGTGTGTCAAGACGAGCAAGATTGATTTTCAATTTACCATCCCCGATAACAGTTCCTTCTGGGATAGCAGCTTGGGCAACTGGAGCAGCTGCAGCACTTGCAACTTCTTCAGCTGGATTGAGCTCTTCTGGAAGAGCTTTGATGCCATCTTTGGCTTCTTTAATGATATTCGCAGCAACTTTTTCTACACCTGCAGCAGCGTCCATCAGGCGCTCTGTGTAGGCTTGAATCAACATCGGTAAGTTAAGTCCTGTGATGATGGCAAACTTACGCTCAGGATTTTCTCCCATCACGCGACTAGCTTGGTTAAATGGAGATCCACTCCAAAGGTCAGCCAAAACTAGAACCTCATCTTCTGCGTCAAATGCAGCAACAGCGTTATTAAACTTAGCGTATAAATCATCAGGACCTTCATTTGGCATAAAGGTTACAACTTGAACCTTTTCTTGTTCACCAAAGATCATAGATCCTGACTGATGAATACCCGCAGCAAATTCGCCGTGGCTCGCAATAATGATTCCGATACTCATTATTGTCATTCCTCCTTTTTTGTTTTAGTTTTCGTTTAAGAAAACTTTAAGACTGTTTAAGTATAAACCGTTTTCATGTAAAAAGCAACTATTTAACATAAAAAAGGAAAAAGGTTTCTTTTGAAAATATTGATATATTAAGTTTTCGAGAGGTAATATTGAATCCCTATTTAAAAATTTAATATAAAAAAGTTGGAAGCGCATTCCAACTTTTAAAGTAGGTTTTTATTAGATTAGTGGGTGAAGTCGAGTACCATACGTCCTTGGATTTGACCTTTTTCCATTTCGTCAAAAATGGCTACGGCATCTTCGACTGGGCGTTTTTGGACAACTGGAACTACTAAACCTTCTGCACCGAATTGGAAGGCTTCTTCCAAGTCTTTACGAGTTCCAACAAGAGAACCGATGACTTGGATTCCATCTAGAACGGTTTTCACGATGCTGAGTTCCATCATTTCAGAAGGGAGACCAACAGCGACTACGCGACCACCAGCACGAACTGAGTCAACAGCCTGGTTGAAGGCAACTTTAGATACAGCAGTTACGACAGCTGAATGAGCTCCACCATCAGTTTTTTCCTTGATGAGTCCAGGTACATCTTCAACTTCGAGGCCGTTAATAACAATGTCAGCGCCTACTTCTTTTGCAAGGGCAAGTTTGTCGTTATTGATATCAACTGCGATGACATGAGCATTGAATACTTTTTTAGCGTATTGAACAGCTAGGTTACCAAGTCCACCAGCACCGTAAAGAACAACCCATTGGCCTGGTTCAACTTTTGCTTCTTTTATAGCTTTATAGGTTGTTACACCAGCACATGTGATAGAAGAGGCTTGGGCTGGATCAAGTCCGTCAGGAACTTTAACAGCATAGTCTGCAGTTACGATACATTGTTCAGCCATACCACCATCTACTGAGTAGCCGGCATTTTTCACTGTACGGCAAAGGGTTTCGCGACCAGTTGTACAGTATTCGCAAGTGCCACATCCTTCAAAGAACCAAGCAACGCTGACGCGGTCACCGACTTTAAGGCTTTTCACATCTGGGGCAATTTCTTTAACGATACCAACACCTTCGTGACCTAAAACACGTCCTGGTACCTGACCGAAGTCGCCATGGGCAACATGAAGGTCAGTGTGGCAAACACCACAGTATTCAATTTCTACAAGTGCTTCTCCAGTTTCAAGTGGACGGAGTACTTTTTCTTCAACAGCAACACCAGTGCTTTCTGGATTTACAACAACAGCTTTCATAGCTATCCTCCTTGATATTGACCGAGAACAGGGATAACGGGACTGGATTGATTTTGTGTCAACAGAGTCGAGTATGACGAGCTCTCTTGTATTTATATGTAAATTATATCACAAAAGAAAGCCTTTTCCAAGGTTTTGGAAGCAAAAAGTAGAACAATCGATTAACTGGTTGATGAGACTGTGAAAAGAGCACAAAGACCAGCTTACAAGCTGGCCAGAATGGACTATAAGAATAAGTCTTGCAGGGTTTTGGCAACACCGTCTTGGTCATTTGTCAAGGAAATTTGCTCATCTGCATAGGGGAGTAGCTCTGGGTTGGCATTTTTCATTGCATAACCTTTCCCAGCAAAAGTAAGCATTTCGGTATCATTGTGTTCATCTCCAAAAGCAATCAAATCTTTTTTGTCACGGTTCATTACCTTGAGCAAGTAGTCCAAAGCAAAAGCCTTATTAACTCCTTTGGGTGTACACTCAAGGATATTGAGCGGACCACCCCAAGTATTAATAGAAAGTTGATGCTGGTAGAAGGTGTTCATTTCTTTTGCCAAGGCATATTTGTCACTGGCTCTAGTCTGCAACAGAATGCAGTTAGGATCCTTGGTTACTAACTCAGGCTGAAATTGATCTTTAGGCTGGAAAGCTTCTACACCAAATAGTTTGGGATTGGCAATTTCTTCATTAGGATTTGTAATGTAGAATTTTTTACGGTATTCTCCAGCGATAAAATCGGCTTGAATGTCCTCTGAACGTCGAACCATGTCTAGCAGATATTTTTTGTCTACAGTTAAACACTTTTCAAAGTCCCAAGTTTGGTCTGGTAAATGAGTAAGGGAGCCGTTGAAATTAATCATAGGAGTGTCTAAGCCTAGTTCACGGTAGAAATCTTTTGACATGCGGTAAGGGCGACCCGTTGTAATAATAACCTGATGCCCTTTTTCGGCAACTTTTTTTATGGTTTCTTTGGTAAAGTCAGAAATCTGACTGTCTGAGTTGAGTAGGGTTCCATCCAGGTCAACTGCAATAATTTTTTTCGTCATAGGGACCTTTCTAGTGTCTTTTCAGATAAGATGTCTTCTATTATAACAGAAAGCAGGCAGAAAAGCAGATTCCAAACAAAAAATGAAATTGGATCAATTTCTTAAATAAATCAAACAAAGATATTGAAAAAGTGAATGATAAATGGTATAATTCTATTATTGTTCGTAAAAATTAAAAGGAGATTAATAATGGACAAATTATTTAAACTAAAAGAGAACGGTACAGACGTTCGTACAGAGGTTCTCGCTGGTTTAACAACTTTCTTTGCAATGAGTTATATTCTCTTTGTAAACCCACAAATTCTTTCGCAAACAGGGATGCCTGCTCAAGGTGTCTTCTTAGCGACGATCATTGGTGCAGTAGCGGGTACCTTGATGATGGCCTTCTATGCTAACTTACCTTATGCCCAAGCGCCAGGTATGGGTCTTAATGCCTTCTTTACCTTCACAGTCGTATTTGGACTTGGTTATTCTTGGCAAGAAGCCTTGGCTATGGTCTTCATCTGTGGACTTATCTCATTGATTATTACCTTGACAAATGTTCGTAAAATGATCATTGAATCGATTCCAAATGCTCTTCGCTCAGCTATTTCAGCTGGTATCGGTGTCTTTCTTGCCTACGTGGGGATTAAGAATGCTGGACTTTTGAAATTCTCTATCGATCCAGGAAATTACACGGTTGCAGGAGAAGGGGCTGATAAAGCTCAAGCAGCGATTACAGCAAATGCTTCAGCGGTTCCAGGCTTGGTCAGCTTTAATAATCCAGCTGTTTTGGTGGCTCTTGCAGGACTTGCTATCACAATCTTCTTTGTTATCAAAGGAATTAAAGGGGGAATTATCCTCTCTATCTTGACAACAACTGTTCTTGCTATTGCAGTTGGTTTGGTAGATTTGTCTAGTATCGATTTTGCTAACAACCATGTTGGTGCAGCCTTTGAAGACTTGAAGACAGTCTTTGGTGCAGCTCTTGGTTCAGAAGGTTTGGGAGCTTTGATTTCAGATACAGCTCGCTTACCTGAAACTCTTATGGCAATTCTTGCCTTCTCGTTGACAGATATTTTTGACACAATTGGTACCTTGATCGGTACGGGTGAAAAAGTTGGTATCGTAGCAACAAACGGTGAAAATCATCAATCAGCTAAGTTGGACAAGGCTCTTTATTCAGACTTGATTGGTACTTCAATTGGTGCCATCGCTGGTACTTCAAACGTAACGACTTATGTTGAGTCTGCTGCTGGTATTGGTGCAGGTGGACGTACAGGTTTGACAGCCTTGGTTGTGGCAATCTGTTTTGCAATCTCAAGTTTCTTTAGCCCACTTCTAGCTATCGTACCAACAGCTGCTACAGCTCCAATCTTGATTATCGTTGGAATTATGATGTTGGCTAGCTTGAAACATATCCATTGGGATGATATGGCTGAAGCGGTTCCTGCCTTCTTCACATCTATCTTTATGGGATTCAGCTACTCTATCACTCAAGGGATTGCAGTTGGTTTCTTGACTTACACTTTGACTAAGCTTGTCAAAGGTCAAGCTAAAGATGTTCATGTCATGATTTGGATTTTGGATGCCTTGTTTATCCTTAACTACATCAGCATGGCCTTATAATAGGATAACCCAGGGGGATTTTCCCCCTTTTTGAATACAAAGGAGATTGTGATTAGCTCGCAAATATATTCAATGATGTTTATTAAGACTAAGGAGGAAAAATCATGAAGGAGAAGAGTATGTGGAAAGAGATAGTGAACAGGGGCAAATGGGTAATTATTTTTTTAGTAGCCCTTCTTTTTTCTCAGCTTCCTTTGGCTTTGTCCTATTTTCTAACAAGTAGACGATTTCCATTGTTGCAATCAGGACTATTAGTATCTGCCTTATCTTTGTTGGTTTTACTTATATTTATCATCGGAGCTCGAAAATCACAGTTGGCTAGTTTTGGTTTATCGTTTTTCAAGGCTAAGGATTTGGCTAGATTGGCCTTAAGCTATCTAGTGATTCTTGCCTTTAATATTCTTGGTGTGGTCTTACTGCGTTTGATGAATGAAACAACAACCGGCAATCAATCAAATATTAATGATTTGGTCCAGAATAGTTCCTTAATTTCCAGTTTTTTCTTACTGGTTCTAATAGCTCCTATTTGTGAGGAGATTTTATGTCGAGGAGTGATTCCTAAAAAACTCTTTCGTGGTAAAGAAAATGTGGGTTATATAGTCGGTGCTATTATCTTTGCCTTGCTTCATTTACCGACAAATCTACCTTCTCTTCTTATCTATGGAGGAATGTCAACTGTGCTAACTTGGACAGTTTATAAAACCCAACGTTTGGAAATGTCTATCTTACTTCACATGATTGTTAATGGAGTTTTTTTCTGTTTGTTGGCTCTCGTGGTGATTTTGAGTCGGACATTAGGGATTTCTGTTTAAGATTTTTGACAATTGCTTACTTGTTTCTACTGGGAAAAAGATGAATGCAATCGTGTCCATCTTTTTCTTTTTATGGTAAAATAGAGAAATAATATGATGAAAAGCCTTGAAGGAGTGACCGATATGTCAAGTAAAGCCAATCATGCAAAGACAGCTATTTGCGGAATTATCAATGTAACCCCAGACTCCTTTTCGGACGGTGGTCAATTTTTTGCTCTTGAGCAGGCACTCCAGCAGGCTCGTAAATTGATAGCAGAAGGGGCTAGTATGCTCGATATCGGTGGAGAATCGACTCGGCCGGGAAGTAGCTATGTTGAGATAGAAGAGGAAATCCAGCGTGTTGTTCCAGTGATTAAAGCGATTCGCAAGGAAAGTGATGTCCTCATCTCTATTGATACTTGGAAGAGTCAGGTAGCAGAGGCTGCTTTGGCTGCTGGTGCTAATCTAGTCAATGATATCACTGGTCTCATGGGTGATGAAAAAATGGCCCATGTGGTAGCTGAAGCGAGAGCGAAAGTGGTCATCATGTTTAATCCAGTCATGGCGCGACCTCAGCACCCTAGCTCGCTTATATTTCCTCATTTTGGTTTTGGACAAGCTTTTACAGAGGAAGAGTTAGCTGACTTTGAAATATTGCCAATCGAAGACTTGATGGAGGTTTTCTTTGACAGAGCCTTAGAGAGAGCGAATCAAGCTGGAATCGCACAAGAAAATATCCTGTTGGATCCAGGAATCGGCTTTGGTCTGACCAAGAAAGAAAATTTGCTTCTTTTACGGGACCTGGATAAACTCCATCAGAAGGGCTATCCAATCTTTCTTGGAGTGTCGCGCAAGCGGTTTGTCATCAACATCCTTGAAGAAAATGGTTTTGAAGTCAATCCTGAGACAGAACTTGGTTTCCGCAATCGGGACACGGCTTCGGCTCATGTAACTAGTATTGCTGCAAGACAGGGTGTAGAAGTGGTGCGCGTTCATGACGTAGCTAGTCACAGGATGGCAGTTGAAATTGCCTCCGCCATTCGTTTGGCTGATGAAGCGGAAAATTTAGATTTAAAACAATATAAGTAAGATGAAAGAAATCGAAAACAATCAGTGGATTGCTAACTACCGGACGGATCAACCGCACTTTGGCTTGGAACGAATGGTGGAACTGTTGGCGTTGCGTGGAAATCCCCATCTCAAACTCAGGGTCATCCATGTCGGAGGGACCAATGGCAAGGGTTCGACCATTGCTTTTTTGAAAAATATGCTAGAAAAGATGGGGCTGAGAGTTGGTGTTTTCAGCTCGCCCTATCTCATTCATTACACAGATCAGATTAGCATCAATGGGGAATCTATCCCAGAGGCTAGACTAGAAGCCCTCATGGCAGACTATCAGTCTTTGTTGGAAGGGGAATCGGCTACCAATTTGCAGGGGACAACTGAGTTTGAAATAATTACAGCTATAGCCTATGATTACTTTGCCTCAGAGCAAGTAGATGTGGCTATCATGGAAGTGGGCATGGGTGGACTTTTGGATAGTACCAATGTTTGCCAGCCCATTTTGACAGGAATTACGACTATTGGATTGGATCATGTAGCCCTACTTGGTGACACTTTGGAGGCCATAGCAGAGCAGAAGGCAGGTATTATCAAACAAGGGATTCCCTTGGTAACAGGGCGTATTGCTCCAGAAGCTTTGGCTGTGATTGACCGCATTGCGGAAGATAAAAATGCGCCGAGACTTGCCTACGGGGCAGATTATCAGGTCAGCCATCAAAAGAGTGTGGTTACAGGCGAAGTCTTTGACTATACAAGTGTTGTCAGACAAGGTCGCTTCCAAACCGGCCTGCTTGGTTTGCACCAGATAGAGAATGCTGGGATGGCCATAGCTTTACTTGATAATTTTTGTCAAGAAGAAGGTCGAGAACTAGCAAGCAATCACTTGCTTGCTCAAGCCTTGGAAGAAACAAGTTGGCCAGGGCGTTTGGAAATCGTGTCAAGAGAACCCTTGATGATTTTGGATGGAGCCCACAATCCCCATGCTATCAAGGCTTTATTAGCAACTTTGCAAGAACGCTTTGCGAATTATCGTAAGGAAATCCTCTTTACTTGCATCAAAACCAAGGCCTTGGAGGATATGTTGGACTTGCTGGGGGCCATGCCAGATACCGAGCTTACTCTGACACATTTTGACGATAGTCGGGCGACTGATGAAAAAGTGCTGGAAGAGGCAGCTAAGTCTAGAAATCTCAGCTACCAAGGTTGGCAGGATTTTCTAGAGCAGAAATTGACAGATAAAAAAGAAGAGAAACAAACAGTTAGGATTGTCACGGGTTCTTTGTATTTCTTGAGCCAAGTGAGAGCCTATCTGATGGAGAGGAAAAACGAAAATGGATACACAAAAGATTGAAGCAGCTGTAAAAATGATTATCGAGGCTGTAGGAGAGGACGTTAACCGTGAGGGCTTGCAGGAAACGCCTGCTCGTGTGGCCCGTATGTACCAAGAGATTTTTTCAGGTCTTGGTCAAACAGCGGAGGAACATTTGTCAAAATCCTTTGAGATTATTGACGATAATATGGTTGTAGAAAAGGATATCTTTTTCCATACCATGTGTGAACACCACTTCTTGCCATTTTATGGTAGAGCGCATATTGCCTATATTCCAGATGGCCGTGTAGCAGGTTTATCTAAGCTAGCCCGTACGGTTGAAGTTTATTCGAAAAAACCACAAATTCAAGAACGATTGAATATCGAAGTAGCCGATGCCTTGATGGACTATCTAGGTGCTAAAGGAGCCTTTGTTGTCATTGAGGCGGAACATATGTGTATGAGCATGCGTGGTGTCAGAAAACCAGGCACTGCAACCTTGACGACAGTAGCTCGTGGTCTATTTGAAACAGATAAGGACCTTCGAGATCAGGCTTATCGTTTAATGGGACTATAATACTCTTCGAAAATCAAATTCAAACCACGTCAGCTTCCATCTGCAACCTCAAAACAGTGTTTGAGCAGCCTGCGGCTAGCTTTCTAGTTTGCACTTTGGTTTTCATTGAGTATAAAAAGAATCCGCTTTGGGCGGATTTTTCTAGAAAGGAATCATTATGGATCAACTGCAGATTAAGGATTTGGAAATTTTTGCCTATCATGGTCTTTTTCCTAGTGAGAAGGAATTGGGGCAAAAGTTTGTCGTTTCAGCTATCCTATCCTATGATATGACCAAGGCGGCGACAGATTTGGATTTAACGGCTTCTGTCCATTATGGAGAACTGTGTCAGCAGTGGACGACTTGGTTTCAGGAAACGAGTGAAGATTTGATTGAAACGGTAGCCTACAAACTGGTAGAACGTACCTTTGAGGCCTATCCTCTTATCCAAGAAATAAAGCTGGAACTCAAAAAACCTTGGGCGCCAGTGCATTTGCCACTAGATACTTGCTCAGTAACCATTCATCGTCGTAAGCAACGGGCCTTTATCGCTCTGGGAAGCAACATGAGAGATAAGCAAGCGAACTTGGAGCGAGCCATTGACAAACTGCGAGCTTGTGGTATCCATATTCTCAAAGAGTCCAGTGTCTTGACGACGGAACCTTGGGGGGGTGTGGAGCAGGATAGCTTTGCTAATCAAGTGGTTGAGGTGGAAACCTGGCTACCAGCACCAGTCTTGTTAGAAACCTTGTTAGCCATTGAGTCAGAGATGGGACGGGTGCGAGAAGTGCATTGGGGACCTCGTTTGATTGATTTGGACTTGCTCTTTGTGGAGGACCAGGTCCTTTATACAGATGACCTTATTTTGCCCCATCCTTACATAGCGGAACGCCTTTTTGTTCTTGAGTCTCTACACGAAATTGCGCCTCATTTTATCCATCCTACATTGAAGCAACCAATTCGCAACTTGTATAATGCTTTGAAAAAATAAAAAAACTCTATTTTTCAGTCGTTTGTAACTGAAGGCTAGAGTTTTTAAAATAGGTCATTTTCTTCTGGGAGGAGGATAGTTTCTCTACCGTCCATATCTAAAACCAGCACTCTTGGGGGATAAAGAGGGTCGAAGGGATGGTTAAAATCAAAATCAATGGCTGTAGGGAGGTGTTGACTTGAAAAGTGGAAGGTAATTTTTCCTTGGTTATTGAGCAATTGAAACTCGAGTTCTTCTTCCAATTCAAAGACATTTTTTAAGAAGTGGTCAATAATATACCAAAAAGAGTCAATGACATCATCGGGTAAGCTGGTAACAATGCCAAAACTAGCTGACCGCATGTGGGTATTGGTAAAAGCCATATTTCTTCCCCCTTTCTTTTCCCTTATCATACAGCAAATAGGATTAAAAATCAAGAAAAGGTGATTTTTTCTTCATAAACATAGCTTCCTATGAAATTTTTTCAAATAATCTTCAAAAAACGCTTGAAAGTGTTTACAAATAGTGATAAAATGGAATAAGTAGAACCATGAAAACGAAATTTTCATACCGTCTCTTTTTTGGAGTCTTGTGAGGTATGATATAGAAAGGAAATGGAATGAATACAGACGATACAGTAACGATTTATGATGTCGCCCGTGAAGCCGGAGTTTCAATGGCGACGGTTAGCCGTGTAGTCAATGGCAACAAGAATGTAAAAGAGAATACTCGAAAAAAAGTGCTTGAGGTGATTGACCGTTTGGATTACCGTCCAAATGCAGTGGCGCGTGGTCTTGCAAGTAAAAAGACAACCACTGTCGGAGTTGTGATTCCAAATATTACCAATGGTTATTTCTCAACGCTTGCTAAAGGGATTGATGATATCGCTGAAATGTACAAGTACAATATTGTCCTTGCTAATAGTGATGAGGACGATGACAAGGAAGTTTCAGTTGTCAATACACTATTTTCTAAGCAAGTGGATGGTATCATCTTTATGGGGTACCACTTGACTGAAAAAATTCGTTCAGAGTTTTCTCGCTCTCGGACACCAGTTGTTCTTGCAGGAACTGTGGATGTAGAACATCAGCTTCCAAGTGTCAATATTGACTACAAACAAGCTACGATTGATGCAGTGACCTACCTTGCTAAAGAAAATGAGCGCATTGCTTTCGTTAGCGGTCCACTAGTGGATGATATCAATGGTAAGGTTCGTTTGGTTGGCTACAAGGAAGCCTTGAAAAAAGCAGGTATTTCTTATAGCGAAGGATTAGTATTTGAATCTAAATACACTTATGAAGACGGTTATGCCTTGGCAGAACGCTTGATTTCATCAAACGCAACTGCAGCAGTTGTAACAGGTGATGAGTTGGCAGCGGGTGTCTTGAACGGCCTTGCTGATAAGGGTGTATCAGTACCAGAAGAGTTTGAAATTATTACTAGTGATGATTCGCAAGTCTCACGCTTTACCCGTCCAAACTTGACAACTATTGCCCAACCTCTTTATGACCTTGGTGCTATTAGTATGCGTATGTTGACTAAGATTATGCACAAGGAAGAGTTGGAAGAACGTGAAGTTCTCTTACCTCATGGTTTGACAGAACGTCGTTCAACACGAAAACGGAAATAGAAAAAATCAGGGAATCGTGAAGATTTCCTGATTTGTTTTTAGAGGAGGGAATTATACTTAATGAAAATCAAAGAGCAAACTAGGAAGCTAGCCGCAGGTTGCTCAAAGCACTGCTTTGAGGTTGTAGATGAAACTGACGAAGTCAGTAACCATATGTACGGTAAGGTGAAGCTGACGTGGTTTGAAGAGATTTTCGAAGAGTATTAGCCTTCCATATAGTCTTTCAAAGCCTGCCCTGTTAGTCCGGCATTGAGGGCAATGAGGAGTTTCAAACGGGCTTTTTGGGCGTTAAGTTCTTTGACAAAGAAAACACCTGCCTTTTGCAACTGCACGCCCCCACCTTGGTAGGCATAAACAGGTTCCGCTATACCGTTAAAGCATCGTGAAACCAGAGCGACTGGGATTCCTTTTTGCAGAAGGCTTTCTAATTTTTGAGCTGTTTCTTTGGGAATATTACCAGCTCCGAAGGCTTGGATAATCAAACCGTCCAATTGTTCCAAATCCAGCATATCAATCAGCTCATCTGTCATACCAGCATAAGCCGAGATGATAGGTACCAATCCTTGTATGTGATCAAGGTCAAAGCGAACACGAGGTTCAGCTGTTTTAAAGTAGAGGATTTCCTGTTTCATGATGAGGCCAAGTGGCCCGTGTGTTGGAGTCTGGAAGGTGCTGACGTTGGTCGTATGTGTTTTGGTGACATACTTGGCAGCGTGGATTTCATCGTTCATAACAACCAAAACTCCTTTGTCAGCAGCCTTGTCATCGCTAGCTACCCGCAAAGCACTCAGATAATTATAAACACCGTCACTACCGAGTTCGTTAGAGCTGCGCATGGCCCCTGTTAGAACGATAGGCATACGGGGAACTTCCATGGTATCAAGGAAATAGGCTGTTTCCTCTAGAGTATCGGTCCCGTGTGTGATCACCACTCCATCGTAGTTAGCAGCTTCCTCTTTAATTTTCTGGTAGAGGGCTAGCATATGCTTGGGTTTGATATGGGGACTTGGCAGATTAAAAAAATCTAAGGCGTGGACTTGGATTCCTTCAAGTGGGTTGGATACATGGTTCATGGGATTATCTGAACTCGTCACAACAGCGCCAGAAGCATCGGCTTGCATGGAAATAGTTCCGCCCGTATGTAAAACAAGGATTTTCTTAGGCATGATTTACTCACTCTTTCTGAAATGTGGTATAATCATTGTATCACAAAAGGGGAGATTGGGATAGGATGGAAGTCAAAGCTGTTTTTTTTGATATCGATGGAACCTTGGTCAACGATCGCAAGAGTGTTTTGAAATCCACTAAGGACGCGATTAAGATTGTCAAAGAACAAGGGGTGCTTGTCGGCGTAGCGACAGGACGAGGACCTTTTTTTGTTAAGGAATTGATGGACGATTTGGATCTGGATTTTGCGGTAACCTACAATGGCCAGTATATCTTTAATAAAGACAAAGTCTTGTTCACGAGCCCTATTTCCAAGTTACATTTGCGCCAGCTCATTACTTATGCTAAAAAAGAGGGTAAGGAGATTGCCCTAGGGACTAAGGATGCCATGTTGGGTTCCAAAATCATGTCCTTTGGTCTGGGTTCTTTTTCTCAACGAATCAGTCGCTTCGTTCCCTCAGTTTTAACTCGGACGGTGAGCCATTCCTTTAATCGTATGGTCAGCAAGGTTGTTCCCCAAAAGGAAGAAGACCTGCTTCATCTGATGAATCAGCCTATCTACCAAGTTTTGATGCTGATGACGCCAGAAGAATCTGAGAAGGCGGCAGCTGATTTTGAAGACTTGAAATTGACACGTAGCAATCCTTTTGCAGCGGATGTCATCAATCAAGGAAACTCTAAATTGGAAGGCATTCGCCGAGTTGGGAAAGAATATGGCTTTGACCTCAACCAAGTCATGGCCTTTGGTGACTCAGATAACGACCTAGAAATGCTGGCGGGTGTCGGTATGTCGGTCGCTATGGGAAATGGTAGTAGCAGTGTCAAGGAAGTTGCCAAGCACATCACTACCAGCAATCAGCAAGACGGAATCCACAAGGCCCTGGAACATTTTGGTGTTCTGGCCTCAGAGAAAGTCTTTGTCAGCCGTGACTATCACTTCAATAAGGTCAAGACCTTCCACCACATGATGGATGAACGAACCCAAGAAGAACCACGAGCTTGGGATTTAGAAGGTGCAACCCACAGGGCTGGTTTTAAAATAGAAGAATTGGTGGAGTTTGTTCGAGCTGCTAGCCCTTCTGAAGAGGACTTTGGTCAAGCACTATCGCAACTTCATCAAGCTCTTGATAAGGCAGCAGATAAAGTAGCTAAGAAGACGCCTGCTCAGCAAGATTTGATAGGGCAGGTAGATGCCCTGATTGACACGCTTTATTTTACCTATGGTAGTTTTGTTTTGATGGGGGTGGATCCAGAACGTATTTTTGATATTGTCCATCAGGCCAATATGGGGAAAATTTTCCCAGATGGCAAGGCTCATTTTGATCCAGTGACCCACAAAATCTTAAAGCCAGATGATTGGGAAGAAAAATATGCTCCAGAACCTGCTATTAAAAAGGAACTGCAGCGTCAGCTCAAGGCTTATGAACGTCATAAAGAGAGAAATAAACAGTAAACAAAAAGGAGCTTTTGGCTCCTTTTCTTTGAGATTATAAGGTTTTTTCTTGTTCTCTCACAACGAGCAAATCGACCTTAGCATGGCGGAGAATGTATTCAGATGAAGAGCCGACCAAGAGGCGTTCAAAGGCGTTGAGACCAGTTGCGCCAACGAGGATGAGGTCCACTTCTTCAGCATCAGGAATAGTACGTGCCAAGAGGGTTTTTGGATTTCCCATTTCAATGACGATATGAACATCTGCCACTCCAGCATCTTTAGCACGTTTTTCGTACTCTTTCATCAGACTTTCAGCGTCGACTTGGAGTTCTTCGTAAACTTCAGCATCAAAGGTGGATACGCTTTGGAGTGCGCGTGTGTCAATGACATGTGCGATGGTGAGTTTAGCGTCGTTTCGTAGAGCAGAATGAACTCCCTTGACAAAAGCCAAGTCCGCTTCTTTAGAACCATCGATTGCGACCATGATATTTTGGTAACGTTGTGCCATAATGAAACCTCCTGAAATTTTCTTACTATAATTGTAAACCTTTTCACTATAGAAGTAAAGCAAAAAAGATATTTTTTAAAAGAATGTTAGCGCTTAAAATCTATATAAATATATGATAAAATAAAAGAAAGGATAGCAGGAAATAAGTGAAGGGAGGGAGAACGATGAAAAACGCTTTTCAAAAATCAAATTTCCTTTATTATGGAATCATCCTAGTTTCAGTCTTGGTAGAAGTTGTCATGATCTGGCAATTAGAGAGACTAATTCCCCTTCTTTATCCAGGTTTTATCGGTTTTTTAGTCTTTCATATACTCTACCATCTGTTCTTATTCCTAGTTGCTAAACGAAGTGGGCGTTGGGATTACTTGACGATATGGGGGCTTTTCCTCATGTTCAATCTTCTTTATGACTCCTTTTTAGGCTTGCTTTTTCTAGGTTTATCTTTTGGTATGTGATCTGTCTTTGGCAAAATTCCTGCTATTTCACCTGTCTTGACCTCGCTTTTAGTGAGGTTTTTCTTCTATACGAATCTAGTAACACATTTCAGCAAACTTGTCGCATTCTCTTTCTAGTGGTATAATGTTACTATCCTGAAGAATTGAGGAAACAAGATGAAAGAATATAACAAGTCTAGTAAGTTAGAGCATGTTGCTTATGATATCCGTGGTCCTGTTTTGGAAGAAGCCATGCGAATGCGAGCAAACGGAGAAAAGATTTTACGTCTGAATACAGGAAATCCAGCAGAATTTGGCTTTACAGCGCCAGACGAGGTTATTCATGACTTGATTATGAATGCGCGTGATAGTGAGGGTTATTCTGACTCCAAAGGGATTTTCTCAGCCCGTAAGGCTATCATGCAGTATTGCCAATTGAAAAAATTTCCAAACGTAGATATTGATGATATCTACCTTGGAAATGGTGTTAGTGAGTTGATTGTCATGTCCATGCAGGGGCTTTTGGACAATGGGGATGAAGTCTTAGTGCCAATGCCAGACTATCCTCTCTGGACGGCCGCTGTCAGTCTAGCTGGAGGAAATGCCGTTCACTATATCTGTGATGAAGCTGCAGAATGGTATCCAGATATTGATGATATCAAGTCAAAAATAACTTCCAATACCAAGGCAATCGTTCTTATCAATCCAAACAATCCAACTGGAGCCCTTTATCCTAAGGAACTCTTGCTGGAGATTATTGAGATTGCCCGTCAAAATGATTTGATTATCTTTGCGGATGAAATTTACGACCGTATGGTCATGGATGGGCATGTGCATACGCCTGTGGCGAGCTTGGCACCAGATGTCTTCTGTGTTAGCATGAATGGTCTATCAAAATCCCACCGTATTGCTGGTTTCCGTGTAGGTTGGATGGTCTTGTCTGGTCCTAAGGCACATGTTAAAGGCTATATCGAAGGGCTCAATATGTTGTCCAATATGCGTCTTTGTTCCAATGTTTTGGCCCAACAAGTCGTACAAACTTCCTTGGGTGGTCACCAATCAGTCGATGAATTGCTCCTTCCTGGTGGACGAATTTACGAGCAAAGAAATTTCATCTACAATGCTATTCAAGAGATTCCAGGTCTCTCTGCTGTTAAACCCAAGGCGGGGCTCTATATCTTCCCTAAAATCGACCGTAATATGTACCGTATCGATGATGATGAGCAGTTTGTCCTTAATTTCTTGAAGCAGGAAAAGGTTCTATTGGTTCATGGTCGAGGCTTCAACTGGCAGGAACCAGACCACTTCCGTATCGTTTACCTTCCTCGTGTTGATGAACTAGCCCAAATTCAAGACAAGATGACTCGTTTCTTGAAACAGTATCGTAGATAGGGCTTACATTCGAAAAAGCTGGAAACATTTGCCTTGAGCTATTGACAAAAGTAAAAGAATCAGATAGAATAGTAAAGTATGTTTAGTAACTGATCACTTTATAGCCGGCTAAACGAATACAAAATCTATGAGGAGGTATTCATCGTGAAACGTACTTATCAACCAAGTAAACTTCGTCGTGCGCGCAAACACGGATTCCGTAACCGTATGTCAACTAAAAACGGTCGTCGCGTATTGGCAGCTCGTCGTCGTAAAGGACGCAAAGTTTTGGCTGCATAATCCAAACGAACCATATCAAAAATCAGTAGGAACTCGAGTCTACTGATTTTTATTTTTGTAAAAAAGTACAAAAAGCTTTATATTTTTGCTTGAATAGTGTATAATATTTCACATACTGTAAAAATGGAGAATAATCATGAAGAAATCAAAAGTTATGCTTTTTGGAGCTATGGCTTTGACAGCAGGTCTAGCTTTAGCAGCGTGTGGGTCATCTCAATCAAGTAATGCAGACAAGACTTACTCTTATATCTTTGTCAATAACCCAGATACCTTGGATTATATTACTTCTACCCGAGACTCTACATCTAGTATCACAACCAACTTGATTGATGGTTTGTTGGAAAATGACCAGTACGGCAATCTTATCCCGTCTATGGCTGAGTCATGGACTGTGTCAAAAGATGGTTTGACCTACACTTATAAGATCCGTCAGGGGGCAAAATGGTACACTTCTGAAGGAGAAGAGTATGCGGATGTAACAGCTCATGACTTTGTGACTGGTCTAAAGTATGCGGCTGATAAAAAGGCTGAAAACTTGTACTTGGTACAAGACTCTATCAAAGGGCTAGCAGACTATGTTGAAGGGAAATCATCTGATTTTGGAACTGTTGGTGTTAAGGCAGTGGATGATTACACGCTACAATACACCCTCAACCAACCTGAGACTTATTGGAACTCTAAAACAACAGCAAGTATCCTTAGTCCTGTAAACGAAGCCTTCTTGAAGTCTAAGGGAGATGACTTTGGAAGTGTGACGCCATCAAGTATCTTGTCAAATGGTCCTTACTTGTTTAAGTCCTTCACATCAAAATCTTTGATTGAATTTGATAAAAATCCTAACTATTGGGATAAGGACAATGTCAAAATTGAGAAAGTGAAGCTCTCTTTCTTTGACGGTTCTGACCAAGACAGCATTGCTAGAGGTTTCTTGGATGGTAACTATACAGATGGCCGTATTTTCCCAACAAGTTCAGTCTTTGCTGAACTCAAGAAGGGAAATGAGGACAAGATTACCTATACACCGCAAAACTCAGTTACTTTCTATTATCTTTTCAACGTGAATCGTCAAAGTTACAAGCAGACTATGAAACAGTCTGATAAGGAAAAGACAGATTCACGCGCAGCTATGCAAAATAAAGATTTCCGTCAGGCTATCAACTTTGCCTTTGACCGTCATGCTTATGCAGCGCAGACAAATGGTGAAGATGGAGCAGACCGTATCTTGCGTAACACGATTACACCAAGTAACTTTGTCCAAGTTGGCGATAAGAACTTCGGTGATATTGTCAATGAAAAAATTGTCAACTACGGTAAAGATTGGGCAAATATCAACCTAAACGATGGTAAGCAAGCCTTCTTGAACCCTGACAAGGCCAAAGAGAAATTTGCTAAGGCCAAAGAAAGTTTGCAAGCTCAGGGAGTAACCTTCCCAATTCATTTGGATATGCCAGTTGACCAGACTGCTAAGTTAGATGTGCAACAGGCTGGCTCTCTCAAGCAAACAGTAGAAGCCACTCTTGGTAAGGATAATGTTATCATCGATGTTATCCAACTTTCTCCAGATGAAAAAGACCAGGCAACCTACTTTGCAGATACAGCAGAACAAAAAGACTACGATATTGACGTCTCAGGATGGGGTGGAGACTACTCAGATCCTAAGACTTACCTAGCTATCCTTGACCCAGAGACAGGTTCTCAGTTGAAAAACATGGGCTTGTCTGAAGGAAAAGACAAGGAAGTTAAGGATAAGATTGGTCTTGTTGACTACAAGAAACTCTTGGATCAGGCAGACGCTGAAATCACAGATACTCAGGCTCGCTATGAAAAATATGCTGACGCCCAAGCTTGGTTGACAGATAGCGCCCTCTTCCTACCAGTTCAAAGTGGCGGAGCCAATCCCCTCTTCCGTAAGACTGTACCGTTTACAGGTCCATTCTCATTTGTTGGTCATAAGGGAAATGCGGACAACTACAAATATGTTGAATTGCAAAAAGAGCCAGTAACTGCTAAACAATACCAAGAACTCTATGAAAAATGGCTGAAAGAAAAAGCTGAGTCAAATAAAAAAGCTCAGGAAGATTTAGCTAACCACATTCAATAATATTCCTAGTCATTCTTTTCAGTTAATACTCAATGAAAATCAAAGAGCAAACTAGAAAGCTAGCTGCAGGTTGCTCAAAGCACTGCTTTGAGGTTGTAGGTGAAGCTAACGTGGTTTGAAGAGATTTTCGAGGAGTATAAGCATAGTGACTGGATTCAGAAAAAGGCCCTACCAGAGCTTCTTGGTTCTGGTAGGGCCTTTTCTTTATTCTTTTAAGTGATAAGAATAGCTAGCGACAACAACGTCTTGGTGCCAACGAAGGGCGTATTTGAGTTTGAGGCTCATTTGATTGTGTAGAATATTTTGCCAAGGTTTATTAGGGATAAACTGGGGTACCAGGACAGTGACTGTATAGTTCTTTTTCTGGGCATCCTCAGAGATCCGTTTGACATACTTGACAGTAGGGGTGATGATGTCGCGGTAGCTGGTCTTGATGTTCTTCAGAGTAATGGTTGGGAAGTAATCGGCAAATTCTTGGAGAATTTCTTGGTCTTTCTCTGCTGTTTCCTTAGTAGAAATGTGCATGGCTAAGACTTCATCACCGATACTTTGAGCGTAGTTAATGGCTCCGACGCTAACTCGGGTGACATTTCCTACTAGGACCAGAACCAGATTACCGTCATAAGTGCGTTTTTCGATTCCTTCATAGAGTCGCAGTTGTTGGGCTACTTTTTGGTAATGACTGTGAATTGCCAAGAAGAGTAGGGTGAGTACGAGAATAATCGGGAAGAAAGGCCAGATATCACTGAGACGGAAAAAGAGCAGGATTAGCACGATAGCGTAGCAAATGATAGCTCCAAGGATATTGGCAAGGGCAGGTTTTAAGAAATTTGCCCCTTTTTCTTTTTTCCAATGGCGAATCATTCCAGTCTGAGAAAGGGCAAAGGGAACGAAGACCCCGATAGTATAAAGGGGAATCAAACGTTCGGTATTGCCATTAAAAATGAGAAGAAGAATCATAGCTCCAAATGCCAGAGTTAAAATTCCATTAGAGTAGCCTAGGCGGTCTCCTTTTTCCATAAAGAGATGGGGCATGTATTTGTTTTTAGCCATATTGTAAGCCAGCATAGGGAAGGCCGAAAAGCCAGTATTTGCAGCTACGGCCAAAATCAAGGCTGTGGAGAATTGGAAGATATAATAGCCAAGGTGACCTAAGAAGGAAGTGCCAAGGATGCCTTGAGCCATCTGTGAAAGAATAGTTTCTCCGTGTTGAGGCATAATCCCCATCCAGTAGTTTAGGAAGGTAATGCCTGCAAAAAGAAAACCTAAAATCAAGGCCATGATGGTCAAGGTCTGAGCAGCATTCTTTTCTTTCGGAGCCTTGAAAAAGGGAACGGCATTTGAAATAGCTTCAACTCCTGTCAGAGAGGCAGAGCCGCTGGTAAAGGCTCTTAGAATGAGAACGATAGACAGGCTCGGAACAGCATGCCCAATAGGTGAAGTTGCCTGATAGTTGAGAGAACCTGTCACTAGTTGAAAAATTCCATAGAGCAAGAGAAAGACAGTGCTGATGATAAAGAGATAGACAGGAATCATTAGTGAACTGGCAGATTCTTTTAAGCCCCGTAAATTCAAGAGCATAAGCAAGCAAACTAGAAAAATGGAAATATGGAGGTTGTAAGGGTGTAGAGCAGGGAGAGCTGCTGTGATAGCGTCCGCTCCAGAAGCAACAGATACCGCTACGGTCAGCATATAGTCAACTAGCAGACTACCTCCAGCGATTAAGCCAAGTTGGGGAGATAGATTTTCTCGAGTAACCATATATGCCCCTCCCCCTTGAGGGTAGGCATGGATGATTTGACGGTAGGAAACGGTCAGGCTAGCTAGAAGCAGGAGGACAAAGAGGCCGATAGGAAGGCTCCACCATATCGCAAGAGGAGAGAGACTAGCCAAGACGAGGACTACTTGCTCAGGCCCATAGGCAATGGAAGATAGAGCGTCGCTTGACAACATGGCCAAGGCCTGCATTTTTCCCAGTAGTCCCCCTTCGCCTTCGGTTAAGGACTTAAGAGGCCGACCGATAAAGGTTTGTTTTAATTTTGTAAACATAGTTGTTTCCTTTGTTGAAAAATTCAATAAGTGTTATTATACTGCTTTGGAAAAAGAGCGTCAAGAGATGATGATGGGTTTTAGAATATTTTTTTCAGATGAGGAGAGAGGGCAGTTTTTTTGCTATAATAGTAGATAGAAAACGAGGTTAGAAGAGATGATTTTTGATACACATACACACTTGAATGTAGAAGAATTTGCAGGTCGTGAGGCAGAAGAAATTGCCTTAGCTGCTGAGATGGGTGTGACACAGATGAATATTGTTGGTTTTGATGAACCGACGATTGAGCGTGCCTTGGAGTTGGTGGATAAGTACGACCAACTCTACGCAACTATTGGTTGGCATCCTACAGAAGCTGGAACTTACACAGAGGAGATTGAAGCATACTTGCTTGACAAGCTCAAGCATCCCAAGGTTGTTGCTTTAGGTGAGATTGGTTTGGATTATCATTGGATGACAGCGCCCAAAGACGTGCAGGAGCAGGTTTTTCGTCGTCAGATTCAGTTATCTAAGGACTTGGATTTGCCTTTTGTTGTCCACACCCGTGATGCGTTGGAAGATACCTATGAGATTATCAAGAGCGAGGGAGTTGGTCCCCGAGGTGGTATCATGCATTCTTTCTCAGGAACTATTGAATGGGCAGAGAAGTTTGTCGCGCTTGGCATGACCATTTCCTTTTCAGGAGTGGTGACTTTTAAGAAGGCAACTGACATCCAAGAAGTAGCTAAAGAGTTACCTTTGGACAAGATTTTGGTGGAAACAGATGCGCCTTACTTAGCACCTGTACCCAAGCGTGGTCGTGAAAATAGAACAGCCTATACTCGCTATGTGGTGGACTTTATCTCTGCCTTGCGTGGCATGACGGCAGAAGAGCTAGCGACAGCAACGACTGCAAATGCAGAACGAATTTTTGGATTGGACAGCAAGTAATGAAAGAAAAAATTTCCCAAGTCATCGTGGTCGAAGGGCGCGATGATACGGCCAATCTCAAACGCTATTTCGATGTAGAGACCTATGAGACACGAGGTTCTGCCATCAATGAGCAAGATATTGCACGTATTCAGCGTCTACATGAGCTTCATGGAGTCATTGTCTTTACAGATCCAGATTTTAATGGGGAGCGGATTCGTCGCATGATTATGACGGCTATTCCAACAGTTCAGCATGCCTTCCTCAAACGAGATGAAGCTGTTCCTAAGTCCAAAACCAAGGGGCGTTCTCTGGGAATCGAACATGCTAGCTATGATGATTTGAAAACAGCGCTGGCACAGGTGACAGAACAATTTGAACATGAGAGTCAGTTTGACATCAGTCGTAGCGACTTGATTCGCCTTGGTTTTCTAGCAGGGGCAGACAGCCGTAAGCGACGAGAGTATCTAGGAGAGTCTCTCCGGATTGGCTATTCCAACGGCAAGCAACTTCTCAAACGCTTAGAGTTGTTTGGAGTTACCTTGGCAGAAGTGGAAGAAGCTATGAAATCTTATGAGGATAGCTAAGCAGACACCAAATACAAGGGGAATGTGTTACAATAGTAGTAAGTAGATTTATGTCAGGGGATTCACTTTGATAATATTTAAATAGATGTTTACAAGGAAAGAGTGAAATGAAAATACGAGTTGATAGAGAATCTATCTGCATGGGGGATGATGTTTTCGCTCATCAGATGGATCTTGATGTCCCGGAGGATATGACAGTTGAGGAGCTTTGTAGTTTTCTTCAAAAGGACAGATATTTACCTGGCTTAGATACAGAATGGCTTTTACGACATGGTGGAAAGACAATAACAAGTTATAATACGGAAACAAAAGAACTGACGAATCCAAATGTTTATTTAAAAGACCTGATTCATCAGGGCTCTAGAGGAAATAATTTTGTTTGGATATATCGTCGTTCATATTAGAAAAGAGAATAAATGAGAATTGCAGATTACAGCGTGACCAAGGCAGTGCTGGAGCGTCACGGTTTTACTTTTAAAAAGTCCTTCGGGCAAAATTTCCTGACGGATACCAATATCCTTCAAAAAATTGTGGATACGGCTGAGATTGATGACCAGGTTAATGTCATCGAAATCGGGCCAGGGATTGGTGCCTTGACAGAATTTTTGGCTGAGCGTGCAGCAGAGGTCATGGCCTTTGAGATTGACCACCGTTTGGTACCGATTTTGGCGGATACCCTGCGTGATTTTGATAATGTGACCGTAGTCAACGAGGACATTCTTAAGGTTGAATTGGCGCAACATATCCAGAATTTTAAAAATCCTGACCTGCCAATCAAGGTAGTGGCTAATTTGCCTTACTACATAACGACGCCTATTCTCATGCACTTGATCGAGAGCGGAATTCCTTTTAGTGAGTTTGTCGTCATGATGCAAAAAGAGGTAGCTGACCGCATTTCCGCTCAACCGAATACCAAGGCTTATGGTAGCTTGTCGATCGCTGTGCAGTACTACATGACAGCTAAGGTTGCCTTTATCGTGCCTCGTACGGTCTTTGTGCCAGCACCAAACGTGGACTCAGCCATCTTGAAAATGGTGCGCCGTCCAGAGCCAGCTGTAGCAGTAGAAGATGAGAACTTCTTCTTTAAGGTTTCCAAGGCTAGTTTTACCCATCGTCGCAAAACCTTGTGGAATAACTTGACAGGTTACTTTGGCAAGACTGAAGAAGTCAAGGACAAGCTGACCAAGGCTTTGGACCAAGCAGGCTTGTCACCAAGTGTGCGTGGGGAAGCTCTCAGCTTGGCAGAATTTGCCAGCCTAGCAGACGCGCTTAAAGGGCAAGGACTCTAAGATGCAGGGACAAATCATTAAAGCCTTGGCTGGGTTCTACTATGTAGAGAGTGAGGGTAAGGTGTATCAAACACGAGCGCGTGGAAATTTCCGTAAAAAAGGTCATACACCCTATGTTGGGGACTGGGTAGATTTTTCTGCCGAGGAAAATTCAGAAGGCTATATCCTCAAAATTCACGAACGGAAAAACAGTCTGGTCCGTCCGCCCATTGTCAATATTGACCAAGCTGTAGTAATCATGTCCGTCAAGGAACCTGATTTTAATAGCAATTTGTTGGATCGTTTCTTGGTTCTCTTGGAGCACAAGGGTATTCATCCCATCGTTTATATTTCCAAAATGGACTTATTGGAAGATAGAGGAGAACTGGATTTTTACCAACAAACCTATGGTGACATTGGTTATGACTTTGTAACCAGTAAAGAGGAACTCTTGCCTTTGTTAACAGGTAAGATTACAGTCTTTATGGGGCAGACTGGTGTTGGGAAATCAACCCTTCTCAATAAAATCGCACCAGACCTTAATCTTGAAACAGGAGAAATTTCAGACAGTCTGGGTCGCGGGCGCCACACTACTCGAGCTGTTAGTTTTTACAATCTTAATGGGGGCAAAATCGCGGATACACCAGGTTTTTCATCACTGGATTATGAAGTATCAACGGCGGAAGACCTCAATCAGGCCTTTCCAGAGATTGCTAGTGTTAGCCGAGACTGCAAATTCCGTACCTGTACCCATACCCATGAGCCAGCTTGCGCGGTTAAGCCTGCTGTAGAAGAGGGTACCATTGCATCCTTCCGTTTTGACAACTACCTGCAATTCCTTAGCGAAATTGAAAATCGTAGAGAAACCTATAAAAAAGTCAGCAAAAAAATTCCAAAATAAGGAGAAACCTATGTCTCAATACAAGATTGCTCCGTCAATTCTGGCAGCAGATTATGCCAACTTTGAACGTGAAATCAAACGTCTAGAAGCAACTGGTGCAGAATATGCCCATATCGATATCATGGATGGGCACTTTGTGCCACAAATCAGTTTTGGTGCAGGTGTGGTCGAAGCTCTTCGCCCTCATAGCAAGATGGTCTTTGACTGCCACTTGATGGTGGCGAATCCTGAACACCACTTAGAAGACTTTGCGCGCGCAGGTGCAGATATCATCAGTATCCATGTAGAAGCAACGCCTCATATTCATGGTGCCCTCCAAAAAATTCGTTCACTCGGTGTTAAGCCTTCAGTCGTTATCAATCCTGGCACACCAGTTGAAGCCATCAAGTACGTCCTTCATCTAGTTGACCAAGTTTTAGTCATGACAGTTAACCCAGGCTTTGGTGGGCAAGCCTTTCTACCAGAGACAATGGACAAGGTCCGTGAGTTGGTTGCTCTTCGTGAGGAAAAAGGATTGAACTTTGAGATTGAAGTGGATGGTGGGATTGATGACCAAACTATTGCCCAAGCCAAAGAAGCTGGTGCGACCGTTTTTGTAGCAGGTTCCTATGTCTTTAAGGGAGATGTCAATGAGCGAGTACAAACTCTCAGAAAACAACTGGACTAGGGTTGCCGTTTTTGCAGGTGGAGACCGCAGTCATTATCGAACGGATTTTGATGCTTTTGTCGGTGTGGATCGAGGCTCGCTCTGGGTCTTGGAGGAAAACCTATCTCTTGCTCTAGCGGTTGGAGATTTTGATTCTGTCACTGCAGAAGAGCGACAGGTGATTCAAAAATGTTCCCAGCATTTTGTCCAAGCGCGACCAGAAAAAGATGATACAGATCTGGAATTGGCTCTCTTAACCATCTTTGAACAAAATCCTCAGGCTCAAGTTACTATTTTCGGTGCTTTGGGTGGTCGTATTGATCATATGCTGGCTAACGTCTTTCTACCTAGCAATACTAAGTTAGCACCCTATATGCGCCAGATAGAAATTGAGGATGGGCAAAATTTGATTGCCTATTGTCCAGAAGGGACCAGTCAGCTAGAACCTCGCTCGGACTATGATTATCTAGCCTTTATGCCAGTTCGAGATAGCCAGCTGACCATTCTCGGAGCCAAGTATGAGTTGACAGAGGAAAATTTTTTCTTTAAAAAAGTGTACGCTTCTAACGAATATATAGATAGAGAAGTGTCGGTGACTTGCCCAGATGGCTATGTGGTTGTACTGCATAGCAAGGACAGGAGGTAGGATGGAAAGTTTACTTGTTCTATTATTAATTGCTAACCTAGCTGGACTCTTTCTGATTTGGCAAAGGCAGGACAAACAGGAAAAACATCTCAGTAAGAGCTTGGAGGATCAGGCAGATCACTTGTCAGACCAGTTGGATTATCGTTTTGAACAAGCCCGACAAGCCAGTCAGTTGGACCAAAAAGACTTGGAAGTAGCTGTCAGCGACCGTTTGCAAGAAGTTCGAATCGAGTTGCACCAAGGCTTAACTCAAGTCCGTCAAGAAATGACAGATAATCTCCTCCAAACCAGAGATAAGACCGACCAACGTCTTCAAGCCTTGCAGGAATCCAATGAGCAACGTTTGGAACAAATGCGCCAAACGGTCGAGGAAAAACTAGAAAAGACCTTGCAGACACGCTTGCAAGCCTCCTTTGAGACAGTTTCCAAACAACTAGAGTCGGTCAATCGTGGTCTTGGAGAAATGCAGACAGTTGCTCGCGATGTTGGAGCTCTCAACAAGGTTCTCTCAGGAACCAAGACGCGAGGAATTTTGGGTGAATTGCAACTGGGACAAATCATAGAGGACATCATGACCCCTGCCCAGTACGAAAGAGAATACGCAACGGTTGAAAATTCCAGTGAACGAGTGGAGTATGCCATCAAGTTACCTGGCCAAGGCGACCAAGAATATGTCTACCTACCGATTGACTCCAAGTTTCCACTGGCAGATTATTACCGTCTAGAAGAAGCCTATGAAGTAGGTGACAAGGATGAAATCGAACGCTGTCGCAAGTCACTCCTAGCCAGCGTCAAGCGCTTTGCCAAGGATATCAAGAGCAAGTACATAGCACCGCCTCGGACTACCAATTTTGGAGTTTTGTTTGTTCCGACAGAAGGTCTCTACTCAGAAATCGTCCGCAATCCGGTCTTCTTTGATGATTTGAGGCGGGAGGAGCAGATTATTGTCGCAGGTCCAAGTACCCTGTCAGCCCTTCTCAATTCCCTATCAGTTGGCTTCAAGACTCTCAATATCCAAAAGAGTGCCGACCATATCAGCAAGACTCTTGCCAGTGTCAAGACCGAGTTTGGCAAGTTCGGTGGCATTCTGGTTAAGGCACAAAAACATCTCCAACATGCCTCTGGCAATATTGATGAATTATTAAACCGTCGTACCACAGCTATCGAGCGGACGCTCCGTCACATTGAGTTGTCAGAAGGTGAGCCTGCGCTTGATCTACTCCATTTCCAAGAAAATGAGGAAGAATATGAAGATTAGTCACATGAAAAAAGATGAGCTGTTTGAAGGCTTTTACCTAATCAAGTCAGCTGACCTGAGACAAACTCGCGCTGGGAAAAACTACCTAGCCTTTACCTTCCAAGATGATAGTGGCGAGATTGAAGGGAAGCTATGGGATGCCCAACCTCATAACGTTGAGGCCTTTACCGCAGGTAAGGTTGTCCACATGAAAGGACGCCGAGAGGTTTATAACAACACCCCTCAAGTCAATCAAATTACCCTTCGCCTGCCTCAACCTGGTGAACCCAATGACCCAGCTGATTTCAAGGTCAAGTCACCAGTTGATGTCAAGGAAATCCGTGACTATATGTCGCAAATGATTTTCAAAATTGAAAATCCTGTCTGGCAACGGATTGTCCGAAAGCTCTACACCAAGTATGATAAGGAATTTTACTCCTATCCAGCTGCCAAGACCAACCATCATGCCTTTGAAACAGGTTTGGCCTATCATACTGCGACCATGGTGCGCTTGGCAGATGCTATTAGCGAAGTTTATCCTCAGCTCAATAAGAGCCTGCTCTATGCTGGGATTATGCTGCATGACTTGGCTAAGGTCATTGAGTTGACGGGGCCAGACCAGACCGAGTACACAGTGCGAGGCAATCTCCTTGGGCATATTGCTCTAATTGATAGCGAAATTACTAAGACAGTGATGGAACTCGGTATCGATGATACCAAGGAAGAAGTCGTTCTGCTCCGCCACGTCATCCTCAGTCACCATGGCTTACTTGAGTATGGAAGTCCAGTCCGTCCACGCATTATGGAAGCAGAGATTATCCATATGATTGACAATCTAGATGCTAGTATGATGATGATGTCAACAGCTCTTGCTTTGGTAGACAAAGGAGAGATGACCAATAAAATCTTCGCTATGGACAATCGTTCCTTCTATAAACCAGATTTAGATTAATAATTTAAGAAAAACGAGCATTTTTTAGGATAAGAATGTTCGTTTTTTTATGTGAATATGGTATAATAGATAAAATATCAAAATTAAATGAAATGGGAAATAGAAATGAAATTAAGAAGAAGTGATCGGATGGTTGTCATTTCCAACTATTTGATTAATAATCCTTATAAACTAACTAGTCTCAATACTTTTGCTGAAAAGTATGAATCTGCTAAATCATCCATCTCAGAGGATATCGTGATTATCAAACGCGCCTTTGAGGAAATTGAAATCGGTCATATCCAGACAGTAACTGGTGCTGGTGGTGGTGTCATTTTCACACCATCAATCTCAAACCATGATGCCAAGGAAATGGTTGAGGACTTGCGTGCTAAGTTGTCAGAAAGTGACCGTATCTTGCCAGGTGGCTATATCTACCTGTCTGATTTGCTTAGCACACCAGCTATCTTGAAAAATATTGGTCGCATTATTGCCAAGAGCTTTATGGACCAAAAGATTGATGCGGTTATGACAGTAGCGACCAAGGGTGTTCCACTTGCAAATGCAGTTGCCAATGTCCTCAATGTTCCTTTTGTTATTGTGCGCCGTGACCTGAAAATTACCGAAGGTTCAACTGTCAGCGTCAACTATGTTTCAGGTTCAAGTGGTGACCGTATCGAGAAAATGTTCCTTTCAAAACGCAGTCTCAAGGCAGGCAGCCGTGTCTTGATTGTGGATGACTTCTTGAAAGGCGGCGGAACTGTCAACGGGATGATTAGCCTCTTGCGCGAGTTCGATTCAGAACTGGCAGGTGTAGCGGTCTTTGCGGACAATGCCCAAGAAGAACGTGAAAAGCAGTTTGATTACAAGTCACTCTTGAAGGTAACCAATATTGATGTCAAGAACCAAGCCATCGATGTTGAGGTTGGTAATATCTTTGACGAAGATAAATAAGAGATAGAACTAAAGGTTGGAACGATTGTCCCAGCCTTTCTTTGCAAATAGAATAGAAGGAAACTTATGAAAACACCATTTATCAATAAAGAAGACTTAGAAAAGATTGTTGCCGAGTTCCCCACTCCCTTTCACTTGTATGATGAGAAGGGAATTCGTGAAAAGGCAAGGACCGTCAACCAAGCCTTTTCTTGGAACAAGGGCTTTAAGGAATATTTTGCAGTAAAGGCTACTCCAACACCAGCTATTTTGAAAATTCTCCAAGAGGAAGGCTGTGGTGTGGACTGCTCTAGTTATGTAGAACTTTTGATGAGTCATAAACTGAATTTCCCTGGTTCTGAGATCATGTTCTCTTCAAACAACACGCCAGACAAGGAGTATGCCTATGCGCGTGAATTGGGTGCGACCATTAACTTGGATGCCTTTGAAGATATTGAACATCTAGATCGTGCAGCAGGTATTCCAGAAATTATCTCTTGTCGTTACAATCCTGGAGGCGTTTTTGAACTGGGGACAGACATCATGGACAATCCTGGAGAAGCCAAGTTTGGCATGACCAAGGACCAGCTCTTTGAAGCTTTTGCTATCTTGAAGCAAAAAGGAGCTAAGACTTTTGGGATTCACTCCTTTCTAGCGTCCAATACCGTGACCCATCTCTATTATCCAGAGTTGGCTCGTCAGCTTTTTGAATTGGCTGTTGAAATCAAGGAAAAGTTGGGCATTTCGCTAGACTTTATCAATCTTTCTGGCGGCATTGGTGTCAACTATCGTCCAGACCAGGAGCCAAATGATATTGCCTTGATTGGTGAGGGAGTTCGTAAGGTGTATGAAGAGGTTCTTACGCCAGCAGGTCTTGGTCAGGTCAAGATTTTCACCGAATTGGGTCGCTTTATGTTAGCACCTCACGGTGCTTTGGTCACAAGTGTTACCCATAAGAAGAAAACCTACCGTACCTATCTAGGTGTGGATGCATCGGCAGTCAACCTCATGCGTCCAGCCATGTACGGAGCCTACCACCATATTACCAATCTGACTCATCCAGAAGGACCAGCTGAAGTGGTAGATGTGGTCGGTTCACTCTGTGAAAACAATGATAAATTTGCAGTGAATCGCGAATTGCCTCATACAGAAATCGGTGATTTGCTGATAATTCATGATACAGGTGCCCACGGTTTTTCAATGGGCTACCAGTACAACGCTAAACTTCGTTCTGCGGAGATCCTTTATACTGAAGAAGGTAAAGCCCGCCAAATCCGCCGTGCAGAGCGCCCTGAGGACTATTTTGCAACCTTATATGGCTTTGATTTTGAAGAATAAAATGATAAGTAATTGAAAATGAAATTGAAAAACAGATTGCTTTCTAAAAAATAGGCAAAAATCTTGTTTTTCTTTCAAGTCGTGATATAATAAAACTATAAAACGTTTTCAAGGAAGGTAACGATATGTCTGAAGAAACAATTGATTATGGACAAGTGACAGGAATGGTGCATTCGACAGAAAGCTTTGGGTCAGTAGATGGGCCTGGTATTCGCTTTATTGTCTTTTTGCAGGGCTGTCACATGCGTTGCCAGTATTGCCACAACCCGGACACTTGGGCTATGGAGTCCAATAAATCACGTGAACGGACGGTAGATGATGTCTTGACAGAGGCCTTGCGCTACCGCGGTTTCTGGGGAAATAAGGGTGGGATTACAGTCAGTGGGGGAGAAGCCCTCTTGCAGATTGATTTCTTGATTGCCCTCTTTACCAAGGCCAAAGAACACGGAATCCACTGTACCTTGGATACCTGTGCCCTTCCTTTCCGTAATAAACCACGTTACCTTGAGAAGTTTGACAAACTCATGGCTGTCACTGACTTGGTCCTCTTGGATATCAAGGAAATCAACGAAGAACAGCACAAAATTGTCACTAGCCAAACCAATAAAAACATCCTGGCCTGTGCCCAGTATCTATCAGATATTGGAAAACCTGTCTGGATTCGCCACGTGCTAGTTCCAGGATTGACAGATAGAGATGATGACTTGATTGAACTTGGTAAGTTCGTCAAGACCCTTAAAAATGTTGATAAGTTTGAAATTCTACCTTATCACACTATGGGTGAGTTTAAATGGCGTGAATTGGGAATTCCTTATTCGCTTGAAGGGGTCAAACCACCAACAGCAGATCGCGTCAAGAACGCTAAAAAACTCATGGATACCGAAAGTTATCAAGACTATATGAAACGTGTACATGGATAAAAAAGAAGCCTGATGGAAACATCGGGCTTTTGACTTGCAAAAAGACTTAGCAAACCAGCTAAGCCTTTTTCTTCTTATCTCGAACGTTGTTTACCAGCGTTGCGATTTTTGTGTTTTTTCTTGCTTGTGATAGCAGTTGGTTGTTCAGGGGTAACGTCTTTTCGTCCATTTGGTGTTGAGAAAGCACGTGCTTTTGGTGGGTTCTTGGCTAGTTCTTCACGGACTTTTTTGCGAAGTTTTGGACGAACGATATAGTTGACGATAAACTGTTGGAGAATCATCATGAAACCACCGACAACCCAGTAAAGTGTGACACTAGCTGGTGAGAAGAGGGAGAAGACGACAATCATGAGTGGGCTCATGTAAATCATTTTCTTGATTTGTTCTCTTTGCATTTCATCTTCTACTCCGTGAAGTGAAAGGAGCGATTGAAGATAGTAAAGAATACCAGCGAAGGCAACCAAAATCATACTTGGAGAACCTAGAGGAATTCCTAGGTAGCTTGCTTGAGCAACACCTTCAGTATGTTGGGCAGCAAAGTAGATAGCAGAGAAGAAAGGCATTTGAAGGAGTATAGGGAAGCATCCTACACCGCCAAACATGCTGATGCCGTGCTCTTTTTGAGCAGCAAAGAGGGCTTGTTGGGCTTCGAGTTTTTCTTCTTGAGTAGTTGCTTCTTTGAGACGTGTTTGGTGTGGCTCAAGGACGTGCTTGAGGGCGTTCATCTTTTCAGAGTGAAGCGTTGCCTTCCATGATTGGTAGATACCAAGTGGCAAGATAATCAAGCGCACGATAATAGTGACGATGATGATACCAACCCCAAAACCAAGTCCCTTGTCATTGGCGAAGTACTTGATGGCTTCAGCCATAGGAGCTCCAATCGTATTCCAAATAAATCCTGTTGGCTGGCCTGTGGCTTTATCGACATTGACACAGCCAGTTAAGACTAGCAACATAGCCACTCCCATAGCTGAGAGTGCAAAACGTTTAATAGATTTCACTGTTTTTATTCCTTCTTTAAAAATTATACCTTTCTATTCTACTGTTTTTTTACAAAATATACAATAGTTCTAGAGACCTAATTTGCGATTTTAAAGTCAGGGTAGGGAGGAAAGTTGCTTAGTTTGACATCTAAGTAGCTGACTTTTGAAAAAGGTGTTGGTCCTTTGCGGATTTCTTGGATAAATTTTGCCATGGTAGCAGATGAGACTGCTTGGGCTAAAATTTCCACTGTGCCATCGTCGTTATTCCATACTCGACCTGTGATGCCACCAATTTCAAGTGCCAGGCTGTAAACACCCCAACGAAAGCCGACTCCTTGCACCCTGCCTTGGGCAATCATTCTAACCTTTTGCATACCAAACCCCTTTGATTGTGTTATAATATTTCTATGACTATTATAACCTCAAAAGCCAATTCTGTGGTAAAAAATGCCAAGAAATTACACCAAAAAAAATACCGCAAGTCTGCCTATTTGATTGAAGGCTGGCACTTGTTTGAAGAAGCTGTTCAAGCTGGAGTGACGATTGAGAAAATCTTTGCCCTAGAAAGTTATCGAGAACAGTTAGTTGCTTTTCCGCAAACTGTCTGGGTATCAGAGGATATTTTGCTAGATTTGGCGGATTCTCAGACTCCACAGGGAATTGTTGCGGTGGTTCAAAAAGAAGAAGTAGAACAAACTGACTTTAGTCAGGGCAAGTTCTTGTTTTTGGAAGATGTGCAAGATCCTGGTAATGTGGGAACTATCATTCGAACTGCGGATGCAGCAGGTTTTACTGGAGTGATTGTTTCAGATAAGTCGGCAGATATCTACAGTCTCAAGACCTTACGTTCCATGCAAGGCAGTCATTTTCATCTGCCTATTTACCGGATGTCTAGTCAAGCGCTTCTTAAGGAAACCAAAGAGGCAGGTATCTCAGTGCTGGCAACAACCCTATCTAAAGATTCTGTTGATTACAGAGAACTGCCTCCTATAGAAAATTTTGTACTAGTCATGGGAAATGAGGGTCAAGGAATTAGTCCCCTTATGGCTGAAAATGCAGACCAGTTGGTCCACATTAGTATGAAGGGACAGGCGGAGAGTTTGAATGTTGCCGTTGCAGCCGGTATTTTAATTTTCCATTTAAGCTAATTTTAACTTTCTTTGTTATAATCAAGGAAAGATGTTCATAGAAAAGGAGAAAAGATGAATCACACTATTATTCATGACCGCGCAGGTCTCAATCAATTTTACGCTAAGGTTTATGCCTTTGTTGGTCTGGGGATCGGATTATCCGCTTTAGTATCAGGTCTTATGTTGACGGTCTTTCAATCTCAGTTGGTTTACTTTTTGATGCAGGGACGTCTCTGGTTGACCATTGCTACTTTTGCGGAGTTGGCCTTGGTTTTCGTTGCCAGTAGCATGGCCTTAAAGAATAGTCCAGCGGCTCTTCCAGTATTTTTACTTTACTCTGTTTTAAACGGCTTTACCCTTAGTTTTGTGGTGGCCTTCTATACTCCAGGTACAGTTTTATCTGCCTTTGTATCAAGTGCCCTTCTCTTCTTTGTCATGGCGGCAGTCGGTATGTTCACCAAGAAAGATTTGAGTGGTCTTGGTCGAGCTATGATGGCAGCTCTCATCGGTTTGCTAATTGCCATGGTAGTTAATATTTTCTTGGCTAGCGGTTTCTTTGATTATATGATTAGCGTAGCCATGGTCTTGGTCTTCTCTGGGTTGATTGCTTGGGACAACCAAAGAATTCGTCTCGCTTATGAACAATCACAAGGCCGTGTAGCGACAGGTTGGGTTGTGTCAATGGCTCTCAGTATCTATCTTGATTTTATCAATCTTTTCCTAAGTATTCTACGTATCTTCGGTCGTAATGACTAAAAGGTCTATGAAATCAGTATTTTGAGTGACACTGATTTTTTTAAATTTTCTCTTTTCTTTTCTTGAAAATAGGTGTATAATGCTTTTAACTAATTTTTGAGGAGTAGTTTATGAAGAAAAGTTTTATTCATCAACAAGAAGAGATTTCCTTTGTCAAAAACACTTTTACCCAGTATTTGAAAGATAAGTTAGAAGTTGTCGAAGTTCAAGGTCCTATCTTGAGCAGGGTCGGCGATGGGATGCAGGATAATTTATCAGGTGTGGAGAATGCCGTATCGGTCAAGGTTCTCCAAATCCCTGATGCTACTTATGAAGTGGTGCACTCACTTGCTAAATGGAAACGCCATACTTTGGCCCGTTTTGGTTTCGGTGAGGGAGAAGGTCTTTTTGTTCACATGAAGGCTCTTCGTCCAGACGAAGATTCGCTGGATGCGACCCACTCTGTTTATGTTGACCAGTGGGACTGGGAGAAGGTTATCCCAAATGGTAAACGTAATATCGCTTATCTAAAAGAAACAGTTGAGAAGATTTACAAGGCTATTCGCCTTACTGAGCTAGCTGTTGAAGCCCGCTATGACATCGAATCCATCTTGCCAAAACAAATCACTTTTATCCACACAGAAGAGTTGGTAGAACGCTACCCAGACTTGACACCAAAAGAGCGTGAAAATGCTATCTGTAAAGAATTTGGTGCTGTTTTCTTGATTGGTATCGGTGGTGAATTACCAGACGGTAAACCGCACGATGGACGTGCACCAGACTACGATGACTGGACGAGCGAATCTGAAAATGGTTACAAGGGTCTGAATGGCGATATTCTTGTTTGGAATGAGTCTTTAGGTGGAGCCTTTGAGTTGTCTTCTATGGGGATCCGTGTAGATGAAGAAACGCTTCGTCGTCAGGTTGCCATTACAGGTGATGAAGACCGCTTGGAATTGGAATGGCACAAGGCTTTGTTGAATGGTCTATTCCCATTGACAATCGGTGGAGGAATTGGACAATCTCGGATGGCCATGTTCCTTCTTCGCAAGAAACATATTGGGGAAGTGCAAACAAGTGTTTGGCCTCAAGAAGTCCGCGATACTTACGAAAATATTTTGTAGAGAATCGAACCGCAAGGTTCGGTTTTCTTTCTCTTTTCGCCCATAATTTGGTATAATAAACGGTATGAAAATCGTATCAGGAATCTATGGGGGACGTCCCCTCAAGACATTAGAAGGCAAGACGACAAGACCTACTTCGGATAAGGTTAGGGGAGCCATTTTTAACATGATTGGTCCCTACTTTGAAGGGGGACGCGTCTTGGACCTTTATGCAGGTAGTGGTGGTTTATCTATCGAGGCAGTATCGCGTGGCATGTCCAGCGCTGTTTTGGTGGAGCGAGACCGTAAGGCTCAGACCATCGTGGCTGAAAATATTCAGATGACCAAGGAAGTTGGAAAATTTCAACTTCTCAAGATGGATGCAGAAAGGGCATTGGAACAGGTATCTGGGGAATTTGACCTCATTTTCTTGGACCCTCCTTATGCCAAGGAACAAATCGTAGCAGATATTGAAAAAATGGCTGAGAGAGAGCTTTTTTCTGAAGATGTCATGGTCGTGTGTGAGACGGATAAGGCCGTTGATCTTCCAGAAGAAATTGCCTGCCTGGGTATCTGGAAGGAAAAGATTTATGGAATTAGTAAGGTGACAGTCTATGTCAGATAAGATTGGCTTATTCACAGGCTCATTTGATCCGATGACAAATGGGCATCTGGATATCATTGAACGAGCTAGCAGACTTTTTGATAAGCTCTATGTCGGTATTTTTTTTAATCCCCACAAACAAGGATTTCTTCCTATCGAAAATCGTAAACGGGGGTTAGAAACGGCTGTGAAACATTTGGAAAATGTTGAAGTCGTGTCTTCTCATGATGAATTGGTGGTTGATGTCGCAAAAAGACTGGGGGCTACTTGTCTAGTGCGGGGGTTGAGGAATGCAGAGGATTTGCAATATGAAGCCAGTTTTGATTACTACAACCATCAGCTGTCTCCTAATATAGAGACCATTTATTTACATAGTCGACCTGAACATCTCTATCTCAGTTCATCCGGTGTTCGAGAACTTTTGAAGTTTGGTCAGGATATTGCTTGCTATGTTCCCGAGAGTATTTTGGAGGAAATAAGAAATGAAAAAAAAGATTAGATGGCCCTTATATGTCATTGCGGCCTTAATTGTGACTTTCTTGGCATTTGTAGTGCCCTTGCCCTACTATATAGAAGTTCCAGGTGGTTCGGAAGATATTCGCCAAGTCCTTAAAGTCAATGACACAGAAGATAAGGAAGCTGGTGCCTATCAATTCGTTACGGTTGGTGTCCAACATGCCACTTTAGCTCATATGATTTATGCATGGTTGACGCCTTTTACAGATATTCGTAGTGCCCAAGAGACTACAGGTGGCTCTTCTGATGTTGAATTTATGCGGATCAATCAATTTTACATGCAGACATCGCAAAATATGGCCAAATATCAAGGGTTAAAAACAGCTGGTAAGGATATTGAACTTAAATATCTTGGGGTTTATGTCTTGAATGTGACGGATAATTCGACCTTTAAAGGGATTCTCAACATCTCTGATACGGTCACAGCAGTCAATGATCAAACCTTTGACAGTTCCAAAGACTTGATTGATTACGTCAATTCTCAAAAATTAGGAGATTCTGTCAAGGTCACCTATGAAGAAGATGGGCAAACCAAGTCTGCAGAAGGAAAAATCATTACGCTAGAAAATGGCAAAAATGGAATTGGAATCGGCTTGATTGACCGTACAGAAGTAACCAGTGATGTCCCAATTCGCTTTTCGACAGCCGGTATCGGCGGTCCAAGTGCAGGTCTTATGTTTAGTCTGGCTATCTATACCCAAATAGCTGACCCTGGCCTTCGTAATGGTCGCATTGTTGCCGGTACAGGTACCATTGACCGTGATGGGAATGTGGGGGACATTGGAGGTATTGATAAGAAAGTTGTAGCTTCGGCTAGAGAAGGTGCCGCTATTTTCTTTGCCCCTGATAACCCTGTTAGCGAAGAAGAACAAAAAGCGCATCCGGATGCGAAAAACAACTACCAAACAGCCCTAGAAGCAGCCAAAACAATCAAGACAGATATGAAAATAGTGCCTGTTAAAACCCTACAAGATGCAATTGATTACTTGAAAAACAATCCCTAGATTTTAAGTGAAGTTTCCAAACTAGCGCACAAACAGAGAAGATGGTATAATAGTCAAATGGTTCAATTATTATTCACTCTAAGTAGTCACATGCTCTTTATTTATGTGAGTTTTTACCTTTTAAAGGATCTTGTTAGATGGGAAAAGGTTTTAAAAGTGACAACTGAGAATACAGGAAAAGTTCGCTTACTAGTAGCTTTTTTCAGCATTGTAATGGGCTACATCATGAGTTCTTTCTTTATCAGCCTGTATCAGTTGTGGCAAGAAGCGCTTAGAGGATTATTATAAAATCAAATGTAAAGGAAATAAGTATGGAAAAAATTGTGGTTCAAGGTGGCGATAATCGTCTGGTAGGAAGTGTTACGATCGAAGGAGCAAAGAATGCAGTCTTGCCTTTGTTGGCAGCGACTATTCTAGCAAGTGAAGGAAAGACCGTCTTGCAGAATGTTCCTATCTTGTCAGATGTTTTCACTATGAATCAGGTGGTTCGTGGTTTGAATGCCAAGGTGGATTTTAATGAAGAAGCTCATCTTGTTGAGGTGGACGCGACTGGCGATATCACTGAGGAAGCTCCTTACAAGTATGTCAGCAAGATGCGTGCATCTATCGTTGTCTTGGGACCAATTCTTGCTCGTGTAGGTCATGCCAAGGTATCCATGCCAGGCGGTTGTACGATTGGTAGCCGCCCTATTGATCTTCATTTGAAAGGTCTAGAAGCTATGGGGGCTAAGATTAGTCAGACAGCTGGTTACATCGAAGCCAAGGCTGATCGCTTGCATGGAGCTCATATCTACATGGACTTCCCAAGTGTTGGTGCTACGCAGAACTTGATGATGGCAGCGACTCTGGCTGATGGGGTGACAGTGATTGAAAATGCTGCGCGTGAGCCTGAGATTGTGGACCTAGCCATTCTCCTCAATGAAATGGGAGCTAAGGTTAAGGGTGCTGGTACAGAGACCATTACCATTACCGGTGTTGAGAAACTTCATGGTACGACTCACAATGTAGTCCAAGACCGTATCGAAGCAGGAACCTTTATGGTAGCTGCTGCCATGACTGGTGGTGATGTCTTGATTAAAGATGCTGTCTGGGAGCACAACCGTCCCTTGATTGCCAAATTGCTTGAAATGGGAGTGGAAGTGACAGAGGAGACTGAAGGAATTCGAGTTCGCTCTCAACTAGAAAATCTAAAAGCTGTTCATGTGAAAACCTTGCCCCACCCAGGTTTTCCAACGGATATGCAGGCCCAATTTACAGCCTTGATGATCGTCGCAAAAGGGGAATCAACTATGGTGGAGACAGTTTTCGAAAATCGTTTCCAACACCTAGAAGAGATGCGCCGCATGGGCTTACACTCTGAGATTATCCGTGATACAGCTCGTATTGTTGGTGGTCAACCTTTGCAGGGGGCAGAAGTTCTTTCAACTGACCTTCGTGCCAGTGCTGCCTTAATTTTGACAGGTTTGGTAGCACAAGGAGAAACCGTGGTTGGTAAATTGGTTCACTTGGATAGAGGTTATTACCGATTCCATGAGAAGTTGGCGCAGCTAGGTGCTAAGATTCAGCGGATTGAGGCAAGCGATGAAGATGAATAAGAAATCAAGCTACGTAATCAAGCGTTTACTTTTAGTTATTCTGGTACTGATTTTAAGCGTTCTTGCCCTAGGAATCGGTTTAATGGTAGGTTATGGAATCTTGGGCAAGGGTCAAGACCCATGGGCCATCCTGTCTCCGGCAAAATGGCAGGAATTGATTCATAAATTTACAGGAAATTAGGCTGGAGAACCAGTCTTTTTCTAGAGATAAGGAGAAAAATGGATAAAAAAACAAGACAGACACTGATCGGGCTGCTAGTGTTATTGCTTTTATCTGCGGGAAGCTATTATATCAAGCAGATGCAGTCGACAGCTAATAGTCCTAAAACAAAGGTTAGTCAGAACAAACAAGCTTCTGAAGCTCCTAGTCAAGAATTGGCAGAAAGTGTCTTAACAGACGCAGTCAAGAGTCAAATAAAAGGGAGTCTTGAGTGGAATGGATCAGGTGCTTTTATCGTTAATGGTAATAAAACAAATCTAGATGCCAAGGTTTCAAGTAAGCCTTATGCTGATAACAAAACAAAGACAGTGGGTAAGGAAACCGTGCCAACTGTAGCTAATGCCCTCTTGTCTAAGGCTACTCGCCAGTACAAGAATCGTGAAGAAACTGGAAACGGTTCGACTTCTTGGACTCCACCAGGCTGGCATCAGGTCAAGAATCTAAAGGGATCTTATACCCATGCAGTCGATAGAGGTCACTTGTTAGGCTATGCCTTAATCGGTGGCTTAGATGGTTTCGATGCCTCGACAAGCAATCCTAAAAACATTGCTGTTCAAACAGCCTGGGCAAATCAGGCGCAAGCCGAGGATTCAACTGGTCAAAACTACTATGAAAGTATGGTACGTAAAGCCTTGGACCAAAACAAGCGTGTCCGTTACCGTGTAACCCTTTATTATGCTTCAAACGAGGATTTAGTTCCTTCAGCTTCACAGATTGAAGCCAAGTCTTCAGACGGAGAATTGGAATTCAATGTTCTGGTTCCCAATGTTCAAAAAGGGCTTCAACTGGATTACCGAACTGGAGAAGTAACGGTTACTCAGTAAAAGATAACATAAACTCCTATGTCACTTGTGGATATAGGAGTTCTTTTTTACTAGTTTAAGCAGGGTTACAATAGACACTGATACTCAATGAAAATCAAAGTGCAAACTAGGAAGCCAGCCGCAGGTTGCTCAAAGCACAGCTTTGAGGTTACAGATAAAGCTGACGTGGTTTGAAGAGATCTTCGAAGAGTATGAGAAAAAATAATATGTACTGGATTATATTTTGTGATATAATAGAGGGTAAGATACTATTTTAGGAGAAGAACTATGGAAGACCCAAGTAGTCAGAATTTGTTGCTACAATTTGTTTTGTTGTTTATCTTGACGGTGTTAAATGCCTTTTTCTCAGCCACAGAAATGGCCATGGTTTCACTTAACCGTGCGCGGGTTGAACAAAAGGCAGAAGAAGGAGATAGACGCTATATCCGTCTGCTGAAGGTACTAGAAAATCCTAACCACTTTTTATCAACCATTCAAGTAGGGATTACCCTGATTACGATCTTATCAGGGGCGAGTTTAGCAGACACTCTGGGACGAGAAATTGCATCTTGGCTTGGAAATGGTGAAACATCTTATGCCGTTGCAAGTTTTCTGTCTTTAGCATTTTTGACTTATATTTCCATCGTTTTTGGGGAATTGTATCCTAAGAGAATCGCTCTTAATCTAAAGGATGCCTTGGCGATTCGTACAGCGCCAGTTATCATTGGGCTTGGGAAACTAGTTAGTCCCTTTGTTTGGCTCTTGTCTGCATCTACCAATCTCTTGAGTCGCTTGACTCCTATGACCTTTGACGATGCTGATGAAAAAATGACCCGTGATGAAATTGAGTACATGTTGACCAATAGTGAAGAAACACTAGATGCTGACGAAATTGAGATGTTACAAGGGATTTTTTCACTGGACGAATTAATGGCCAGAGAAGTCATGGTTCCTCGAACGGATGCCTTTATGGTGGATATTCAGGATGATAGTCAAACCATCATCCAAAGTATTTTAAAACAAAATTATTCTCGTATCCCTGTCTATGATGGAGACAAGGATAACGTGATTGGAATTATTCACACCAAGAGTCTCCTTAAGGCGGGCTTTGTGGACGGTTTTGACAATATTGTTTGGAAGAGAATCTTACAAGATCCACTTTTTGTTCCTGAAACTATTTTTGTGGATGATTTGTTAAAAGAACTGCGCAATACCCAAAGACAAATGGCAATCTTGCTGGATGAATACGGTGGGATGGCTGGTTTGGTGACCCTAGAAGACCTCTTAGAGGAAATCGTTGGGGAAATCGATGACGAAACAGATAAAGCGGCAATAGATGTTCATCAAATCGGTGAGGATACTTACATTGTTCAAGGTACCATGAATCTCAATGATTTTAATAATTACTTTGATGTTGAACTGGAAAGTGATGACGTTGATACCATCGCTGGTTACTATTTGACAGGAGTTGGGACCATTCCAACGACTGAGAAACTCAGTTATGAATTAGTCAGCCAAAACAAACAGCTTATCCTAACCAATGATAAGGTGAAAAATGGACGTGTTACCAAGGTAAAAGTCCAAATTACCGAAGTTGAAATAGAAGAAGAAACAGAGTAAACTAGAGGCTTTTGTCACCAGGCGTGACAAAGCTTTTTTCAGTTGATTTTAAAAGGGAATTGTATCCTCGAAAAGCTTAGCCCAAAAAGTTTTTTAAAGTTATACATATTTATTCGAGGAAAAAGAAAAAAGCCCTTTAAATTGGGCTTTCTGTTCATTTAAAACCTGATAAATCAAGCTATAGAAGGCGGTAGACGGATTTGAACCGACGATCAAGCTTTTGCAGAGCCGTGCCTTACCACTTGGCTATACCGCCATAACTCTTACTATTATACCTTGAAAATTTCTCTACGTCAATAGTTTCTTAATCAAAAAAATAGTTTACAAAAATGAGTTTTATGTCTATAAATAAAAATGTAAGGAAAGTATGAATTTAAAGGTTTTTAGGGAGCTATTTCTAGAGTAACTTTTTCATGAAATGAAATGAAAAACTGAAAAAACTTGACAAATGAAATTTTTTTGGTAGAAATGCGCCTAAATATTCTGAAAATTCGTTTACTTTTTAGAAGATATATGTTATAATTTCCAATAAGCCAAAATTTTTCAATAGGAGTTACAAACATGAAAAAAAGTAGAGTATTTGTTGCAGCAGGCGTTGCTTTATTAGCAACAGGTGTGTTAGTTGCTTGTGGAAATTCGAAATCATCTGATTCGACAGCTCCAAAAGCCTATGGCTATGTTTATTCAGCTGATCCAGAAACATTGGACTATCTTATCTCTGGAAAACAGAGTACGAAAGTGGCTACTTCAAACGGAATCGATGGCCTCTTTACAAATGATAAATACGGGAACTTGACTCCTGCGGTTGCAGAAGACTGGTCTGTATCAAAAGATGGATTGACTTATACCTACAAAATTCGTAAAGGTGTAAAATGGATGACATCTGATGGTGAAGAATATGCTGAAGTGACTGCTAAAGATTTCGTGAATGGATTGAAACATGCGGCAGATAAAAAATCAGAAGCGCTTTACCTAGCTGAAACTTCTGTTAAAGGTTTATCTGACTATTTGACAGGTAATTCAAAAGATTTCTCTACAGTAGGTATTAAAGCGGTTGATGATTATACTCTTGAGTATACTTTGAATCAACCAGAACCATACTGGAATTCTAAGATGGCTTACTCAATTTTCTGGCCGTTAAACGAAGAATTTGAAAAATCAAAAGGTTCTGATTTTGCTAAAGCAACAGATCCTACATCCTTACTTTACAACGGACCTTTCTTGCTTAAAGGTTTGACTGCTAAATCTTCTATCGAATTTGCTAAGAATGAGCAGTACTGGGATAAAGAGAATGTTCATTTAGATACAGTCACACTTGCATACTTTGATGGTTCAGACCAAGAATCGCTTGAACGTAACTTTACAAGTGGAGCTTATAGTTATGCTCGTCTTTACCCAACAAGTTCAAACTTCTCGAAGGTAGAGGAGTCATACAAAGATAATATTTTCTACACTCCATCAGGAGCTGGTGTTGGAGGTTTAGGTGTAAATATCGATCGTCAAAATTACAAATATACCTCTAAAACAACAGATGATGAGAAAACATCTACTAAGAAAGCTCTTCTTAACAAAGACTTCCGCCAAGCCTTGAACTTTGCCTTTGATCGTACAGCTTATTCTGCTCAAGTTAACGGTAAAGAAGGTGCTCCTCTAGCAGTTCGTAATCTATTTGTGAAACCAGACTTTGTTTCTGCAGGTGAAAAAACTTTCGGTGACTTGGTTGCTGAAAAAGTTACGACTTATGGAGATGAGTGGAAAAATGTAAACTTTGCTGATGGTCAAGACGGTCTCTTTAACGCTGACAAAGCTAAAGCAGAATTTGCTAAAGCTAAAACTGCTCTGGAAGCAGAAGGAGTGAAATTCCCTATCCATTTGGATGTTCCAGTAGACCAAGCGTCTAAAAACTATATCGCACGTATTCAGTCGTTCAAACAATCAGTTGAAAAAGTTTTAGGTGAAGAAAATGTTGTCATCGATATTCAACAAATTTCTAAAGATGAATTCTTTAATGTAACTTATTATGCAGCTAATGCGGCGGCTGAGGATTGGGACCTTTCAGGTGCTGTTGGATGGAATCCTGACTATGAAGATCCATCAACTTATCTTGATATCCTTAAATCAACTAATAGTGAGCAAACGAAAACTTATATGGGGTATGATGACCCATCAAATGCAGCTGCAGCAAAAGTTGGTATGAAAGATTACGATAAATTGCTCGATGAAGCTGGAAAAGAAACAAGTGATCTTAACAAGCGTTATGAAAAATATGCTGCTGCTCAAGCTTGGTTGACAGACAGCTCACTCTTCTTGCCAGCGATGTCTTCTAGTGGTGCTGCACCATTTATTTCTCGTGTTGTACCATTCTCAGCTTCTTATAGCCAATCTGGAGATAAAGGTTCAGATGTTTACTTCAAATATATTCAGTTACAAGATAAGGTTGTAACAAAGGCTGATTATGAACAAGCTCGTGAGAAATGGCTCAAAGAGAAAAAAGAATCAAACGAAAAAGTTCAAAAAGAATTGACTAAACACGTTAAATAAATAACTCTCAAGAGAACTTTCTCTCCATGAGGAGAAGGTTCTTTTGGGATTTAAAAAGGAAACGATATGAAGAAATATATTTTTATGCGTGTCTTGCGTTCATTGTTGTCTATTTTCTTGGTGACAACTTTAACCTACACGATTATCTATACGATGGTACCTCGTAAATTGATTTTTAAACAGGATACTAACTATAATAAGATTGCAACCACTCCAGATAAACGGGATAATTATGAAAATACTGTTTATGAGCGTATGGGCTATATCGAGTACTACGATACCAAGGAGCTGCAAGAAAAAGCTAGTAAATTAGATTCATCGGTAACAGTTGATGCTAATGATAGCAATAAAGCGATTTATGAGAAATACATTAACCAATTAGGTAATGGCTGGACACTAGGTGTATTCTCAGAGAGTGGTCAGTTCTATGCTACGCGTGAAATTCCGATTTTTGAACGTGTTTTCAAATTCTATGCTAACTTGCTTGATATTGATCATACAAACAAGATTCAAGACCCTGAAAATCCAAACTTAGAACGCTATCTTCGCTTTGAAAATGACCCTGCTATCGGCTGGTCGTTGGTTGGTTCAGGTACAAAACATAAGTATCTGTTGTATTTTAACAACCAATTCCCATTTGTACACCAAAACTTTGTGAATGTTAATTTAGGTGATTCTTACCCAACTTATGCAAACACTCCCGTACTTCAAGTCATTACACAAGGTCAAGGACAAACAAAGACTGGACAAGTTCAATTCCCTACGGGTAAGAAGACTTCATCTGTAGATATTTACTCACGTACTTATAAATCACCTAGTCAGGCAGACGCTCGTGAGGTAGCCAACTATGGTAAAAATGATCCGTATACAGCTACAGAGAGCAACTATCAGTATCCATCAATGATTGCAAGCTCTGCTGTTGCTGGATTAATTGGTTTGATTATTTCGTATGCTATTGCAATCCCTCTTGGGTCTGCTATGGCTCGCCACAAGAATACTTGGATTGATAGCTTCTCGACAGGTGCTTTGACCTTCTTGCTTGCTCTTCCAACGATTGCTTTGGTTTATATCGTTCGTTTGATTGGATCATCTATTGGTCTTCCAGATTCGTTCCCTATCTTGGGTGCTGGAGATTGGCGTTCTTATGTCTTGCCAGCAGTTATTCTAGGATTGCTAGGAGCACCAAGTACAGCTATCTGGATTCGTCGTTACATGATCGATTTGCAATCTCAAGACTTCGTTCGTTTTGCTCGTGCCAAAGGTTTGTCTGAAAAAGAAATTTCAAACAAACATATCTTTAAAAACGCAATGGTTCCTTTGGTTTCAGGTATTCCTGGTGCCGTTATCGGGGTTATCGGTGGTGCAACTCTTACTGAAACAGTCTTCGCCTTCCCAGGTATGGGTAAAATGTTGATTGACTCTGTTAAGGCGTCAAATAACTCGATGGTAGTTGGTCTTGTCTTCATCTTCACATGTATTTCTATCTTCTCACTCTTTGTAGGGGATATCTGGATGACAATGCTTGACCCACGTATTAAATTGACAGAGAAAGGAGGCAAATAATGTCAACAATCGATAAAGAAAAATTTCAGTTTGTAAAACGTGACGATTTTGCCTCTGAAACGATTGATGCACCAGCTTATTCATACTGGGGATCTGTCTTCAGACAGTTTCTGAAGAAAAAATCGACAGTTGTTATGCTAGGCATTTTGGTCGCTATTATTTTGATGAGCTTTATTTACCCAATGTTTTCAGATTTTGATTTCAACGATGTAAGTAAGGTAAATGACTTCAGTGCTCGCTTTATCAAGCCTAACGCTGAACATTGGTTTGGTACAGATAGTAATGGTAAATCCTTGTTTGATGGGGTTTGGTTTGGTGCGCGTAACTCTATCCTCATCTCTGTCATTGCTACTTTTATTAACCTTATAATTGGTGTTATCGTTGGTGGAATTTGGGGAATTTCAAAATCCGTTGACCGTATCATGATGGAAGTTTATAACATTATTTCAAACATTCCATCTCTCTTGATTGTTATTGTCTTGACGTACTCAATTGGTGCTGGTTTCTGGAATTTGATTTTTGCCATGAGTGTGACAACTTGGATTGGGATTGCTTATATGATTCGTATCCAAATCATGCGTTATCGTGATTTAGAATACAACCTCGCTTCTCAAACTCTTGGAACACCTACCTTTAAAATCATCGTCAAAAATATTATGCCACAATTGGTATCTGTTATTGTATCTACTATGACATTGATGTTGCCAAGTTTTATCTCTTATGAAGCCTTCCTTTCCTTCTTTGGATTAGGACTACCTGTGACAGTTCCAAGTTTGGGACGTTTGATTTCAGACTATTCACAAAACGTTACGACCAACGCTTATCTATTCTGGATTCCATTAACAACATTGATTTTGGTATCCTTATCTCTCTTTGTTGTTGGTCAAAACTTAGCGGATGCTAGTGATCCACGTACACATAGATAGGAGTAAATATGACAAAAGAAAATAATGTAATATTGACTGCTCGCGATATTGTCGTGGAATTTGACGTTCGTGACAAAGTGTTAACGGCTATCCGAGGAGTGTCTCTGGATTTGATTGAAGGGGAAGTTCTTGCCTTGGTAGGTGAGTCTGGTTCTGGTAAATCTGTATTAACAAAAACTTTTACAGGAATGTTAGAAGATAATGGGCGGATTGCTCAAGGAAGTATCGACTATCGTGGACAAGACTTGACTGCTCTGGCTTCTAACAAGGAGTGGGAGAAGATTCGTGGTGCTAAAATTGCGACCATCTTCCAAGATCCTATGACAAGTTTGGATCCAATCAATACAATCGGTAGTCAAATCACAGAAGTTATCGTCAAACACCAAGGGAAAACAGCCAAGGAAGCTAAAGAAATGGCAATCGACTATATGAAAAAAGTCGGAATTCCAGAAGCTGAGAAACGTTTTGAAGAATATCCTTTCCAATATTCTGGTGGGATGCGTCAACGTATTGTTATTGCGATAGCTCTTGCTTGTCGTCCAGATATCTTAATCTGTGATGAACCTACAACTGCCCTTGATGTAACTATTCAAGCACAAATTATTGATTTGCTTAAAATCTTGCAAAATGAGTACCACTTTACCATTATCTTTATCACACATGACCTTGGTGTGGTAGCAAGTATTGCAGATAAAGTAGCGGTTATGTACGCTGGGGAAATTGTAGAATATGGAACTGTTGAGGAAGTCTTCTACGACCCACGCCATCCATATACATGGAGTCTCTTATCCAGCTTACCTCAGCTTGCTGATGACAAAGGTGAATTATACTCTATCCCAGGAACACCGCCATCTCTTTATACTGAGTTGAAAGGTGATGCTTTTGCCCTTCGTTCAGATTATGCTATGCAAATTGACTTTGAACAAAAAGCACCTAAGTTTTCTGTTAGTGATACTCACTGGGCTAAGACTTGGTTGCTTCATGAAAATGCTCCTAAAGTTGAAAAACCAGGAGTTATAGCAGATTTGCATGACAAGATTCGTGATAAAATGGGCTTTGCTCATCTAGAAGACTAGGAGGAAGGAAATGTCTGAAAAATTAGTAGAAATTAAAGATTTAGAAATTTCCTTCGGTGAAGGAAGTAAGAAGTTTGTTGCAGTTAAAAATGCAAACTTCTTTATCAACAAGGGAGAGACATTCTCTCTTGTAGGTGAATCCGGTAGTGGAAAAACAACCATTGGTCGTGCTATTATTGGTTTGAACAATACAAGCAAAGGTGAAATTATCTTTGATGGTCAGAAGATTAATGGGAAAAAATCACACAAGGAATCATCAGAGCTGATTCGTCGTATTCAGATGATTTTCCAAGACCCTGCAGCCAGCTTGAATGAGCGTGCGACAGTTGATTACATTATCTCGGAAGGTCTTTATAACTACCATTTGTTTAAAGATGAAGAAGATAGACAAGAAAAAGTTCAAAAGATGATTCATGAAGTTGGGCTTTTAAAAGAACACTTGACCCGTTACCCACACGAGTTTTCTGGTGGTCAACGTCAGCGTATCGGGATTGCCCGTGCCCTTGTTATGGAGCCTGATTTCGTTATTGCAGATGAGCCAATTTCAGCCTTGGACGTTTCTGTGCGTGCCCAAGTTTTGAACTTGCTTAAGAAATTCCAAAAAGAGTTAGGTTTGACTTATCTCTTCATTGCTCATGATTTGTCGGTTGTTCGCTTTATTTCAGATCGTATAGCAGTTATTTATAAAGGTGTTATTGTTGAAGTTGCAGAGACAGAAGAGTTGTTTAACAATCCAATTCATCCATACACTCAATCCCTCTTATCTGCTGTTCCTATCCCAGATCCAATCTTGGAACGCAAGAAGGTCTTGAAAGTATATGATCCAGATCAACATGATTATGAGACAGATAAGCCATCTATGGTAGAAATCCGTCCAGGTCACTATGTTTGGGCTAACCAAGCCGAATTGGCGCGTTACCAACAAGGGTTAAACTAATAATGGTTTTATAATTTCCATGTCAACTTTTATGGAAATTATAAACCTTTTTTTGTTGGATTGATTTGAAAAAAACTTTGAAAGTAGCTTGAAAGAATTTTCGAAAAATTTTAAAAAATTCTGAAATATTCTTGACAGGTGATGAAAAAGGTGGTAAGATAGGAAACATCAAAAAAGAAAGCAGAAAAAGAAATGAATAAGAAACAAGCTGTAACGATGAATCAAAACTTTTACTTTAGCTACTTTAGATAGTGTTTGTAGACATGTCACCATGGATGCAAACAGTTCAAGCAATTTGTTTGTATCTATGTGGCTAAGATTTTTGATTGTGGTCCATATAGATGAATATCTAAATGGACTAGCTAAGTTGTAACTTGTTAGATTATTTCAAGTATCCGTTTAGATATTATCTAGGCGGTTTTTTGTTTTATCTTTTCTGAGAAGGAGTTTCATTATGAAAGTTGTTCGAAAATTACTAGCACCCCTCTTGGTAGTGGGAATTCTCTTGACCTCTCTGATCAGTTTGCATCAGTTGAAGTCAGATAAGAAAAAAGATGTGTTTCGTATCGGTATTTCGCAATTTATTACTCACCAGTCTCTAGACGCTACTAGAGAAGGGTTTGTAGATGAACTAACTAAACAAGGATATGTTGAGGGGAAAAATATTGAGATTGATTTGCAAAATGCACAGGGTGAGCAAAGAAATCTAAAAACCATTTCCCAGCAACTAGCAGAATCTAGTGATGTCGTTCTAGCCATCGCAACGCCTTCTGCTCAGAGCTTGGCCAATACAACACAAACGACACCTGTTATCTTTTCAGCGGTAACAGATCCTGTCAGTGCCAAGTTGGTTGAGTCAAGAGAACATCCTGGGGGCAATGTAACTGGGACAAGCGATCAGTCATCAGATGCCATTTCAACCCAAATCAATTTGATAAAGAAAGTGTTGCCAAAGGCTAAAACGATTGGAATCCTCTATACTCAGAGCGAGCCAAATTCAGTTGTCCAAAAGGATGAAGCTAAGCGCCTTCTGGAAGAAAAAGGCTTTACCGTTGTTGAAAAAACAATCTTGGACAGTAACAACGTCAAGGCGGCTGCAGAAAGCTTGATGGCAGAGGTGGATATGGTTTTTGTCCCAACTGATAATATCATTTCGTCAACCATGGAAACAGTTAAGCAGGTTTCTATTAAACACAAGGTTCCAGTATTCGGTGGTTCAACAGAAATGATTGCTGTTGGCGGCTTGTATAACTACGGTACCAATTATGAAGAATTGGGAAGACAGACAGCTCGCATGCTGATTCGTGTTTTAAAAGGTGAAAAGCCAGAAAATATAGCAGTTGAGTTGCCTGAAAAACTGGAATTGCATACCAATCAAGAAATGGCAGATGCACTAGGAATTGATATTAGTAAGTTAGAAGGCAAGGAATAAGGAGGTTTAAGATGAATTTTGTGTTATCTAGTCTATCAGAAGGTTTGTTGTGGTCGATTATGGCGATTGGGGTCTACTTGACTTTTCGTATTTTGGATATTGCGGATATGACTGCTGAAGGAGCCTTTCCACTGGGGGCGGCTGTCGTCGCATCTCAGATACAGGCAGGGACAAATCCTTGGATTGCGACTTTACTTGCTTTGTTTGCAGGTATGGTAGCAGGTCTAGTATCAGGAATGCTCCACACCAAGATGAAAATTCCAGCTCTCTTGACAGGTATTGTGACCTTGACAGGGCTTTATTCAATCAATATTAAAATCATGGGAAGTGTGCCCAATCTTTCCTTGGGAGATTCTTCAACTGTCTTTAAACAGTTGGCGAGCTTGGGACTGACAAATGAAGAAGCTGTTTTCTCATTCAGTTTGGCCTGTCTCTTACTTGTTTGTTTGGTCTTGACTCTTTTGATGAAAACAGAGATTGGCTTGGTCTTGCGTTCGACTGGGGACAATATTCAGATGAGTGAGGCCAATGGGGTCAATGTAGACACCATGAAGATTGTTGGTTACATGATTTCAAACGGCTTGATTGCCCTATGTGGTTCCTTGTTTGCCCAAAATGATGGATTTTCGGATGTAACTTCTGGGACAGGAACCATTGTTGTTGGTTTGAGTGCAGTTATTATTGCGGAAGTTTTGATACACGACTTGACCATTGGAGGTCGCTTATTATCCATCGGAATCGGTGCTATTGTTTACCGTTTGATTATTTTAAATATCTATGAAATTCCAAATCTAGATCAAAATCTAGTTCGTCTCTTTAATGCAATCTTGCTCGCTTTAGTTTTATTTGCACCAGAATTGCAAAAGAGATTAAAGATTCGTGGTCTGAAATTGAGAAATGAATAGGAGGAGAAAGTTATGTCTAGTTTGTTAACACTTGAAAATATTCACAAAACATTTGAAGCAGGGACGGTCAATGAGAACCATGTCCTCAAAGGATTAGATTTAGAGGTTGAAGAGGGAGATTTTATCTCTGTGATTGGTGGAAATGGAGCAGGGAAATCCACTTTGATGAATATCTTGGCTGGCAATCTATCGGTGGATGAAGGGGACCTTCTACTGGCAGGCAAATCCATTAAAAATCTGAGTGTCAGAAAGAGAGCCAAGGATATTGCCCGTGTTTTTCAAGATCCTAAGATGGGAACAGCTTCTCGTTTGACGATTGAGGAGAATATGGCTATTGCCTTGAGACGCGGGCAGAAGAGAGGGCTTGGTTGGGGCGTGAAGGAGAAGGATAGAATCCAGTTTCAAGAAGCCTTGAAAGAGTTGAATATTGGTCTTGAAAACCGCTTGAAAGTGGATACTCAATACCTCTCAGGAGGACAAAGACAGGCCTTGACCCTAGTTATGGCAGCTCTGGTGAAACCCAAACTTTTGCTTTTGGATGAACATACTGCGGCACTTGACCCGAAAACTAGTCAAATGGTGATGGATTTGACGCAAAAAATTGTGGAACACCATCAGTTGACGACTTTGATGATTACCCACGATATGAACCATGCGATTGAATACGGAAATCGTCTCATTATGCTCTATCAGGGTAAGATAGTGGTGGATGTCAAGGGAGAGGAGAAAAAGCATCTGACAGTTGAAGACCTTATGCATCTCTTCCAGAAAAATAGTGGCCAAAGTCTAGTCAGTGATGAATTGGTTTTGGGATAAAGAAAAACACCACACTTTGTTAGACACAAGGTGTGGTTGTATTTTATCTCTTAGACCAAGTTCTCTTCATAAAGAGAAGTAGGATTGGGTAAATCTCCAAGCGCCCTGCAATCATTGCAAAGGAGAGGAGAATTTTTGAGATAGGACTAAAGATTGAGAAGCTAGAAGTGGTTCCTAGAATAGGCCCGATATTATTGAAACAGCTAAAGACAGCACTGGTCACAACCAGAAAATCATTGCTATCTAGGCTGACAATAAAGATAAGGGATAGCAGAATCATAGAATAGATGACAAAGTACTTGAGAATCTTATGCTGGGTATCTTTGTCAATCACCGTTTTATTAACATGGAGGGTCAAAACACGGTGGGGCGATAGGATTGACAAAATTTGGTTTTTGGCAATTTTTGAAAGGATGAGGCCTCGAATAACCTTGAGTCCACCTGCGGTTGAACCAGCAGAACCACCGATTCCCATGAGGAAGAGAAGGATAAACTGGGAGAAGAGGGGCCAGTTGGTAATATCTCCGTAACCAAAACCAGTCGTTGTAATGATATTGGAAACCTGGAAGAAGGCCATTTCAAAACTCTTGGAAAATCCTGGATAGAGATAGAGGGTATTAAGGCTAATCAAGCCTGTAGAAACCATCACGATGACCAAGTAAGCCCGAAGTTCTTCATCTCCAAAGAAGGCTTTGACTCGACGGAGCATAAGGTAGTAGTAGAGATTAAAATTTACCCCAAAAACCAAAACTCCGATACTAACCAGATAGGTAATCAGTGAACTGCCGTAGTGAGCAATTCCGTCGTTATAGACGGTAAATCCTCCTGTACCCGCTGTTCCCATGGCAATGACAAAACTATCAAATAGGGGCATACCAGCCAGATAATAGATGATGACAAAGAGGGAGAAGAGAGCTAGATAAAGGAGATAGAGAATCTGGGCAGTGTTTTTAAGTTTGGATACAACCTTACCAAATACAGGGCCCGGAACCTCAGCCTTCATCACTTCTAGGTGGCTATTCTTGGCATTGTCCATAATAGCAAGTGCAAAAACAAGCACTCCCATCCCTCCAATCAAGTGGGTAAAGCTTCGCCAGAAGAGGAGGGAACGACTGAGAACCGAAACGTCATTCAGAATAGTTGCTCCAGTAGTCGTAAAGCCAGAGCTGATTTCAAAAAAGGCATCGATAACGCTGGGAATTTGTCTAGCAAAGACAAAGGGTAGACCACCAAAGAAGGACCAAAGGATCCAACAGAGGGCCACAATCAAGATTCCCTCCTTGGCATAAATCCGTTGATTTTTTGGCTTTTGTAAAATTCCTGAACCGCCTAGTAATACGAGAATCCCAATCGTTGTAAAGAGGGCCGTAAAGACTTGGCTCGATTCACGGTAATAGATAGCAACAGCTACAGGAACCAAAAGAAGAACAGCTTCAATCAAAAGTAATTTTGAAAGGAGGTAACGAATCATACTTTTATTCATTTCTTATCTCGCAATCAAGTCATAAATCTTGGTGATGTTTGGCAACAAAGTTGTTACTAGGAGCTTGTCTCCAACTTCCAGCATATCCTCTCCAGTTGGGAAAATAGTCTTGCCCTTTCGAATGATAGCTGCAATAAGAACACCTTTTTTCAATTTCAGTTGAGAAAGAGGTTTGGCAGTCATCTTATTAGCTTCCTTGATATGGAATTGCAGGGTTTCAATTTGGCCATTGGCTAGATGGTGCATGGCTTGAAGGTCTGAATACTGGGCATTAACCCGACCACGAATAAAGTGCATAATCGTATCTACAGCGATGCTTTTAGGTGTGATGATACTTGAAAAATCAGGCGCATTGATAATCTCGAGGAGACTGGTACGATTGACCTTGGTGATATTTTTTTGTACACCTACGCTGTCAAGGAACATAGAGGTAATCAGATTTTCCTCATCGACTCCTGTTAGAGTCGCAACGGCATCATAGTTTTGAGCACTTTCTTCCAGCAGGATATCTTTTGCGGTACCATCTCCTTGAACGATATAGAGATTTGGGAATTTCTCGCTAAAGAAGCTAGCGATTTCAGGATTGATTTCAATAACCTTGGTATCGATACGACTGTCTTTGAGGATACCTAGTAGATAATAGGCAATTCTACCAGCTCCAACAATAAGAAGACTCTTCACGGCACGAGACTTGAAATAATTATGGAAGAGCATCATGTCAACACGGTTACCAGTGACAAAGATTCTATCTTTATCCTGTACAGTCATGTCACCGCTTGGAATGATAATTTGATGATCCCTTTCTATCGCACAGACAATGACATTGCCAAATTTTTTCCGAAAATCAGAAATGGGCATTTGGCAAAGACCACTGGAGGATTTAACAGCGAATTCCATCAAGCTGACCCGTCCACCAAAGAAACGTTCGACAGAGAGGGCGTTGGGGAAGTCAATGATATTAGCAATAGCACGGGCAGCCAAGAGCTCAGGGTTAACGATAAGAGAAAAACCGAGAATATTCTTTTCCTTGAAATAAGAGTTAGAATATTCAGGGTTCCGCACCCGAACGATGGTCTCTTTAGCTCCCATTTTTTTGGCTAGAACGGCTGCAATCATGTTCACTTCATCGTATTCAGTCAGGGCGATAAAGATATCACAATCCTGGACACTGGCTTGTTCAAGGATGGTAAAATCGGCCCCGTTACCAAGGATACCCATGATATCAAAGCGATTAACAATATGATTAAGAACAGCTTCGTCTTGCTCAATCAGCAAAACATCATGCTTTTCTGCAACCAAGGAGCGACAGAGGGCAGAACCAACTTTTCCCCCTCCGACAAGGATAATTTTCATAATAAAACCTACTTCTTCATTATGTAACTATCATACCTTTTTTCAAGAAAAAATGCACCTACTAGCTAATCACCAGAGTTTTTAGTAGGAAATTTGCTATAAGGTAAAACTATACCCTAATCAATTGAAATAGCTATTAGCTACTTTCTAGAAAATATGGTATGATAAAGGATACACAAGGAGATAAAATGAATAATAATTTACTGGTATTACAATCAGACTTTGGTCTGGTTGATGGTGCGGTATCGGCTATGATTGGAGTGGCTTTAGAAGAATCTCCAACCTTAAAAATTCATCACTTGACGCACGATATCACGCCTTATAATATTTTTGAGGGGAGTTACCGTCTCTTTCAGACGGTGGATTACTGGCCTGAGGGAACGACATTTGTATCGGTGGTCGATCCAGGTGTCGGCTCGAAACGTAAGAGTGTGGTTGCCAAGACTGCAAAAAATCAATATATTGTTACGCCAGACAATGGGACTCTTTCTTTTATCAAGAAACACGTTGGCATTGTAGCTATTCGTGAGATTTCTGAAGTGGCCAATAGACGTCAAAATACAGAGCATTCTTATACTTTCCACGGTCGAGATGTTTATGCCTATACTGGTGCTAAACTGGCTAGTGGTCACATTAGTTTTGAGGAAGTGGGGCCAGAGCTCAGTGTAGATCAGATTGTGGAACTTCCAGTCGTAGAGACCATCATTGAAGATCATCTAGTGAAGGGAGCTATTGATATTCTGGATGTGCGTTTTGGTTCGCTTTGGACCTCTATCAAGCGAGAAGAATTTTACAAGCTGGAACCAGACTTTGGTGACCGTTTTGAAGTGACTATCTATCACGCTGATATGCTGGTCTATCAAAATCAGGTTGTTTATGGCAAATCATTTGCGGATGTGAGAATTGGTCAACCCATCCTTTACATCAACTCTCTCTATCGTTTAGGTCTGGCTATCAACCAAGGTTCCTTTGCTAAGGCCTATAATGTGGGTGTCGGTTCATCTTGGACCATTGAAATAAAGAAAATAGAATCATAAAATAGGAGAATATAGATGAAAAATCAATCAATTAAACAAGTTGTTGCTATCGGTGTTGGAGCTGCGCTCTTTGTTGTCATCGGGATGATCAGCATTCCGACACCTGTTCCAAATACAAGCATCCAGCTTCAGTATGCGGTACAGAGCCTCTTGTCTATCATTTTTGGCCCTCTAGTGGGATTACTTGTTGGTTTAATTGGTCATGCAGTGAAGGACTCTCTTGCTGGCTACGGTCTTTGGTGGACTTGGATTATTGCTAGTGGTCTCTTTGGTCTAGCCGTCGGACTCTTTAGAAAATACATTCGAGTAACACAGGGTGTTTTTGAGTTGAAGGATATTGTCTTCTTTAACCTCATTCAGATTGTTGCAAATGCTCTTGTTTGGGGTGTCTTGGCACCACTTGGAGATGTTGTGATTTATCAAGAAGCGGCAGAAAAAGTATTTGCCCAAGGGATTGTTGCGGGAATTGCTAATGCTTTAACTGTAGCTATCGCAGGTACCCTTCTCTTGCTAGCTTATTCACGTACGCAAACTCGTTCAGGAAGTTTGAAAAAGGATTAACATAAGGGAAAAGGCTGGACAACCGGTCTTTTTGCTATTTATAGGCTGGTCGGGTAAGCAATTTAGGCTAGGAATCTTGTTGGCGCTAAGTTTTTCAGAGAAGAGTCTGCAAGAAGGGGTATGTTTATGATAAAATAGAAGTCTAAGAAGCGAATGAAGAGAGTAAGATGAAAGAAGCTATAATTGAGTGGAAGGATTTCTCTTTCCAGTATGAAACGCAACAGGAACCGACCTTGCAAGGGGTTGATTTGACCATTTATAAGGGAGAGAAAGTCTTAATCGTTGGGCCATCTGGGTCAGGCAAGTCTACCTTGGGTCAGTGTTTGAATGGGATTATTCCCAATATTTACAAGGGTCAGCCGTCTGGAGAATTTTTGATCAAGGGGGAAGCAGCCTTTGATATGAGCATCTACGATAAATCTCATCTGGTCAGTACAGTTTTACAGGATACAGATGGGCAGTTTATCGGCTTGTCCGTGGCAGAGGACTTGGCTTTTGCTCTGGAAAATGACGTGACAGCTTTAGATGAAATGAAAAGTCGTGTTCATAAATGGGCTGAAAAGCTGGACCTTCTTTCTTTACTGAATCAGCGTCCTCAGGATTTGTCTGGTGGACAAAAGCAGCGAGTCAGTCTGGCTGGTGTCTTGATTGATGAGAGTCCGATTCTTTTGTTTGATGAGCCACTCGCCAATCTGGATCCCAAGTCAGGTCAGGATATTATCGAATTGATTGATCAGATTCATAAGGAGGAGGGGACGACGACTCTTATTATCGAGCACCGTTTGGAGGATGTTCTGCATCGCCCTGTGGATCGGATTGTCTTGATAAACGATGGTCGTATCCTCTTTAATGGGAGCCCTGACCAGCTACTTTCGACTGATTTATTGACACAAAATGGAATTCGAGAACCCCTTTATCTAACCACTCTCCGTCAATTGGGTGTGGATTTAGTCAAGGAAGAACAATTAGCAGATCTGGATAACTTGTCTATCTCAAAAGGTCAGGTTCAGCTGCAGACTGAATTGGTAAAAGAAACCCCAGAATTGCAGTCACTCTTTAAATTAGAGGACGTGTCTTTTTCTTATGATGATAGACCGATTTTAAAATCCATTTATCTGGATATTAAAAAAGGCGAAAAGATTGCCATTGTCGGAAAAAATGGAGCAGGGAAGTCAACTCTAGCCAAGGCTCTAAGTGCTTTTATCCAGACGGAAGGTCGCTATCTGTGGGAAGGGCAGGATATCAAAGGAGATTCTGTTGCAGAACGGGCGGAACGAGTAGGCTATGTACTGCAAAATCCTAATCAAATGATTTCAACCAATATGATTTTTGATGAGGTGGCTCTGGGACTTCGTTTGCGAGGTGTGGACGAGCAGGAAATTCAAACGAGAGTCTATGAAACTTTGAAAATCTGTGGTCTCTATGAATTCCGTAATTGGCCTATTTCTGCCCTGTCATTTGGTCAGAAAAAACGTGTCACCATTGCTTCAATTTTGGTCTTAGGGGCTGAAATTATTCTCCTAGATGAACCGACAGCAGGTCAAGACCAGAAGAACTATACTGAGATTATGGAATTTCTTGAAGAACTGCATCAAAAAGGTCATACCATTGTCATGATTACCCATGATATGCAATTGATGCTGGATTATTCAGACCGAGCTCTTGTCATGGTGGATGGAGAATTGATTGCCGATACTGATCCAGCCAGTCTATTGAGTAATCCCGAGCTGTTAGTAAAAGCCAATCTAAAAGAAACCTCTATCTTTAACTTGGCCACGAAACTAGACGTGGATCCACTTGCTTTAACGGCATTTTACAAAGAAAGGAGAGAAGGATGCAAGCTAAATTAATTGGTTACCAGCATAGAGATACTATGATTCATCGCTTGTCAGGAGCTGGTAAACTCCTCTTTTTCATCCTCGTATCATTGGCGGCCATGATTAGCTATGATACCAGACTGCTTGTTCTGATTGCCATCTTTTCGGTCTTTCTCCTCTATTTGTCAGAGATCCGTTTTAAAGATGTTTCCTTTGTAGCCGTTTTTGCGACGGTATTTGCCGTTTTAAACGTCTTGATGGTCTATCTCTTTTCTCCCGAGTATGGGGTTGGACTTTACGGAGAGAGAAGTGTTATTTGGCAGGGAATCGGTGCCTACACTCTGACCAGTCAAGAGCTCTTTTATCTGCTAAATTTGGCTATTAAGTATCTTTGCACCATTCCTCTGGCTATTATCTTTTTGATGACAACTCATCCTAGTCAGTTTGCATCCAGTTTAAATCAAATTGGTGTGCCTTATAAGATTGCCTATTCAGTCAGCCTGACCTTGCGCTATATTCCAGATTTGCAGGAAGAATTCTTTACTATCAAGATGTCTCAGGAGGCGCGTGGGATGGAATTATCCAAGAAAGCTTCTCTTATGCAACGAATCAAAGGCAATCTGCGCATTATCACTCCCTTGATTTTTAGTTCGCTAGAACGCATTGATACCATTGCGACCGCCATGGAACTTCGCCGCTTTGGGAAAGAGAAAAAACGCACTTGGTATAGTTATCAGGCCTTGAAAAAAGGAGACTATCTTACCTTGCTCTTGGCAGCCTTGTTTTTAGTAACTAGTTTACTACTTATTTTGCAGAATCAGGGAAGATTTTACAACCCTTGGAAATAGTATTGTCAAAGTTTTCATTAGAGAAGTAAAGAGAAATTATTCTATAACTTTTTATTGATAGATTGTATGAGAAATAAAGTTAATAATTGTATACTTGAAACTTTTTGACAAAACATGAATTAGTTTGTATATTTTATAGTAGAATTTACACTACAAAATCAAAGTTATTCAAATATAATCATTTTCAACTAAGTTCAGTGTCATAATGTAGAGACGATATAAAATAGTAAAAGTACTTAATTTAAATCGTGTTAATTTCACTTTGTGTAAACATGAGAAAATTTGAATGTAGATAATGATGGGAGAGGATTTGTAATGATCAGTTTAGAGCTGTTGTCTGAAGAAAATAGTTTAGACGTCTATTCTTTTGAAAAAGAAAATCGAGAGTATTTTGAACGAAATTTATCTCCTAGACCAGCTAACTATTTTGAGTCAGAAGTTTTTAAAGAAATTACGAGGGAATTGTTAAGGGAACAAGAGAATCATGATGTCTACATGCATCTTATTAGAGATGCACAAGGAGTTATGGTCGGAAGAATCAATTTGAGTGTTTTAGAGAATAATCGAAAAACAGCAGAGCTTGGGTATAGGATTGGGGAAAATGTTAGCAATTTAGGTTATGCCAGCGAAGCGGTTAAACTCGTTTTAGAAAAAGCCTTCACGACTTATGGTTTCAATAGAATCATTGCAGGAACGGCAACAGGTAATCTAGCCTCTCAGAGGGTGCTTTTAAAAAATGGCTTCATCTTTAGTAGGGTTATAGAAAATGACTTACAAATTCATAATGAGTGGCTTCATACAGCAGTATTTGAAATAACGAGGTCATAATATCATCATTCCCAGTCCACAGATAGGTATAAAAGAGTAAGCAATTTTTGCAGATATTTAAGAATTTTCTCCTAGAAACCCCAAGAAATAGCTTGAAAAAATTGAAAAAATCAAGTCGTTTCTATTGACAATGATTCTGAAAGTGTTATACTAAGAAAGTAGTTTCGCTGATTTACTTCAAACCTGTTGTGAGGTAAGTTAACGATGCCTTAACCACGCTGTTTGCTGAGCTTGACTCCGGGCAGTGTGGCTATTTTTTTGCAATGGTGAAAGGAAGCAAGTCATGACAAATCACATTGTATTATTTGAACCACAAATTCCACAAAATACAGGCAATATTGCGCGTACTTGCGCTGCGACCAATTCTCCCCTCCACATCATCAAGCCTATGGGCTTTCCTATCGATGACCGCAAGATGAAGCGAGCTGGATTGGATTATTGGGATAAGCTAGAGATTTATTTTTACGAGAGTTTGGAGGATTTCATGTCTCAGATGAAGGGCAAACTCTATCTGATTTCTAAATTCGCAGAAAAAGTCTATTCTGAGGTGGATTTATCGACTGACGAGGACCATTATTTTCTCTTTGGACGTGAAGACAAGGGCTTGCCTGAGGACTTTATGCGAGAACATCCTGAGAAAGCTCTCCGTATTCCTATGAATGATGAACATGTCCGCAGTCTTAATGTGTCTAATACCGTCTGCATGATTGTCTACGAAGCCCTCCGCCAGCAGAACTTTGCAGGTCTTGAGCTTGTTCATACCTATGAAGTGGATAAATTGAAATAAAAAATGAAAATGAAAATGAACAAAATGCTTGCGCTTGCAAGCGTTTTTTGTTATGATAAAAGAGTCTTCAGGGCAGGGTGAAATTCCCGACCGGCGGTAAATTTTACTAGCTATTTTAGCTTTCTCGTCGTTGTCTTGTCTCGATATACTTTAAGTATTATCTTCGACTGCGACGCCTAGATAAATCTAAAATATCTTAGCCAAATAAGTCCGCGAGCGCAAGCTGATGTGGTGAGATTCCACAACCGACAGTATAGTCTGGATGGGAGAAGACGAAAGAATAGCTTTGTCTGTTCTGATAGATTTATAGCTAAACTGTAACCGCTTGCTTTGTTTTAATAGAGTGAGAGGGAACTTTTGGGATATAAAAAGTGAGAATAGATAGAGGAATCCTTTCTAACTTCTTCTGATTTTATAGAAAATTGGAGGAACCTGTTATGACAAACACACGTCGACTTTCGACCATTGCGATTTTATCAGCCATCTCATTTGTGCTGATGTACTTTGACTTTCCGCTTTTACCAGCGGCGTCCTTCCTCAAGATCGAATTTAGTATCTTGCCAGTCCTTGTGGGCTTGGTGGTCATGGATTTGCCTGCTGCTCTAGGAGTTCTCTTGCTTCGCTCACTCTTGAAACTGCTTCTTAACAGTCAGGGAGTGAATACTTATATTGGCTTGCCGATGAATATCGTAGCTTTAGGAGTTTTTGTCATCGTATTTGCTTTGATTTGGAAAAAGGAACGGACAAGCCTTCGTTTCCTACTAGGCTCTCTAGCTGGGACTATTGGTTTAACCGTGGCTATGTTGGTTCTCAACTATGTTTACGCTGTTCCTTTGTACGCTAAGTTTGCTAACTTTGATATTGGAAAAATTTTGGGACTTTCCAACTACCTAATGACCATGGTATTACCTTTTAACTTGATTGAAGGTGTAATCTTTTCCGTTTCATTCTGGTTGTTGTATGTTCTCTTGAAACCAACCTTAAAACATTATGAGAGATAAACAAACATTTTTAATGAAGGGCAGTTTTGCCCTTTTACTTTTCGTTATTCTTGGCTACATGGTCAAATTTTACCCCGAAACGCTGGTCGGTTTTGACCAACCGATACAGACTGCTGTTCGAGGAGACTTGCCAGATTACTTGACTATTCTCTTCCGAGCCATTACACGCCTGATTGATATCCCAGTGATTATCACTTGGGTTGTCATTACAGCTTTTGTCTTTTATCGTAAGCGGTGGAAGATAGAAAGTTTCTTCATGCTGGGAAATCTGTCTTTGGCAGGTCTTTTAATCGTGACCTTTAAAAATATCTACCAGCGCCCACGACCAGCTATTTTACACTTGGTTGAGGAGAAGGGATTTTCCTTCCCAAGTGGACATTCTCTGGCTGTAACCTTGATGGTAGGCACTCTGATTGTTATTCTCAGTCAACGGATGAAAAATCCAGTCTTGAGAAAAGTCGTGCAAATCGTCCTTGGCCTCTACCTAGTCAGTGTGTTGGTATCAAGGGTCTATCTGGGAGTTCATTATCCATCAGACGTTCTTGCCAGTCTCTGTGTGGGCTTGGGAGTCTTGTGTATCGAATTTCCCTTTTATGATAAGCTCCGCTTCCAATGGCGATTTAAAGGCAAGCAGAAGTGAGTATCAAATTCCTTTGAGGAGAAAGAAATGAAAGTCAATATAGCAGATCTTCATCCGACTCAACTATACTTATCAGAAAAGAAGTTGCAAGATATTCAGATGCTTTACCAGTCGGCAGAAACAATCCAAGTCGATCCAATCAGTATTCTTGCCTTTGGAGATTGCTTGTTGATTACAGATGGGCATCACAGGGCTTATCAGGCTTTATTGGCAGGTAGGGATACGATTTCTGCTGAGTGGGATAGAGATGGTGGTGATGAACTATATCATCTCTATGCGCAAGCCTGCGAAGAAAGAAAAATTTACTCTGTTCTGGATTTAAAAAATCATATCTTAGCTCAAGATGAGTATGAAGCAAAATGGTATAACTGGTGTGATGGTTTTAATCAAGCAGCAACTCTTTTGTTGAAAAGGAAAGCAGATGAAACAGACCCTACAAATAGATAATTCACTGCGTCTTGTTCCTTATTATAAGGTCAATCATTGTGATGAAGCTTTTGCTTGGTATCAGAATGTGGACTTAGTTTACCTCGTAGATGGGGTGAAGCTTCCTTATAGTCAAGAAACTTTGGAAGCCATGTATTCCTATTTGGATCAGCATGGAGAGCTTTTTTGGATTGAAGTCAAGGAGAAGGGAGGATGGTTTCCAATTGGGGATGTTACACTATCTCAGGATAATCTTCCCATTGTGATTGGGAATCCCGCTTACCAACATCGAGGACTTGGGAAAAAGATTCTAAGTGCTTTGATTGAATTGGCTCGAGTAAAAGGATGGAAAGAATTGAGAGTCAAGGAAATCTACACCTACAATCATGCTTCTAGGAGGTGTTTCAAGTCGCTTGGATTTGTGGAAAATGGAGCAACAGAAAAAGGAATGAGTTTTATATTGAAATTAATCTAATCTAACTTGTTTTTTAACTCAAAATCTGATAAACTATGTAGTAATTGAATAGAAATCTGCAAGACTAGTAACTCAAGGGAAGTATATCAGGGAGGAGAGCCGTGACTGCAAGCTCTTTATATGAAAGCTGGGTGAATTCACTTGCGCATGGATTTAGAAATGAAGGTCTGACTTGTCAGATGAAAACGGATGGTACCGCGTGTCAACGCTCCGAGTGGAGTTTTTGGCATGTGGTTTTCTTTTTATCTACGAGCGACTGATGGAGGAATTATGTCAACTATTGAAGAACAATTAAAAGCGCTTCGTGAAGAAACGCTGGCTAGCTTGAAGCAGATTACTGCTGAAAATGAAAAAGAGATGCAAGATTTGCGTGTTTCTGTCCTTGGTAAAAAGGGTTCGCTTACTGAAATTCTCAAAGGGATGAAAGATGTCTCTGCTGAGATGCGTCCAATCATTGGGAAACACGTCAATGAAGCTCGTGATGTCTTGACAGCAGCCTTTGAAGAAACAGCTAAGCTCTTGGAAGAAAAGAAAGTCGCAGCTCAACTGGCTAGCGAGAGTATCGATGTGACGCTTCCAGGTCGTCCTGTTGCGACTGGTCACCGTCATGTCCTCACACAAACCAGTGAAGAAATCGAAGATATTTTCATTGGGATGGGTTACCAAGTCGTGGATGGTTTTGAAGTAGAGCAAGACTACTATAACTTTGAACGTATGAACCTTCCCAAAGACCACCCAGCCCGTGATATGCAGGACACATTCTATATCACAGAAGAAATCTTACTCCGTACTCACACGTCTCCAGTTCAAGCGCGTGCTATGGATGCCCATGATTTCTCTAAAGGTCCTTTGAAAATGATCTCGCCAGGGCGTGTCTTCCGTCGTGATACGGATGATGCGACCCATAGTCACCAGTTTCACCAAATCGAAGGCTTGGTTGTTGGGAAAAATATCTCTATGGCTGATCTTCAAGGAACCCTTCAGTTGATTGTGCAAAAAATGTTCGGTGAAGAGCGTCAGATCCGTTTGCGTCCATCTTATTTCCCATTTACAGAGCCATCTGTTGAGGTGGATGTTTCTTGCTTCAAGTGTGGTGGAGAAGGCTGTAACGTATGTAAGAAAACAGGCTGGATCGAGATTATGGGTGCCGGTATGGTTCACCCACGTGTCCTTGAAATGAGTGGTATCGATGCGACTGTTTACTCTGGCTTTGCCTTTGGTCTTGGACAAGAGCGTGTAGCTATGCTCCGTTACGGAATCAACGATATCCGTGGATTCTACCAAGGAGATGTCCGCTTCTCAGAACAGTTTAAATAATGATTAGAAAAGTAGAAATGGCAGATGTTGAGGTGTTGGCTAAAATTGCCAAACAAGCCTTTCGTGAAACCTTTGCGTATGATAATACGGAAGAGCAGTTACAGGAATACTTTGAAGAGGCTTATAGTCTGAAAACTTTGTCAAGTGAGTTGGGAAATCCTGACTCCGAAACCTATTTTATTATGCATGAAGAGGAGATAGCCGGTTTTCTCAAAGTCAACTGGGGAAGTGCTCAAACTGAGAGAGAATTAGAGGATGCTTTTGAAATTCAACGCCTCTATGTGCTACAAAAATTCCAAGGATTTGGACTCGGTAAGCAACTGTTTGAATTCGCTCTTGAACTTGCTGAAAAAAATAGTTTTTCTTGGGCTTGGTTAGGTGTTTGGGAGCATAATACAAAAGCTCAAGCCTTTTATAATCGATATGGTTTTGAAAAATTTAGCCAACATCATTTTATGGTTGGTCAAAAAGTAGATACGGATTGGTTACTGAGAAAGAAATTAAGGTAAGAAGATGATTCTTCTATTGAAATGATAGGAAAGGAAAAGAACCAGTGTGACAACTGTCATTCTGGAGAACTAAATTATGCTTGTATCTTATAAATGGTTAAAAGAATTGGTGGACATTGATGTTCCATCACAAGAGTTGGCTGAAAAAATGTCAACTACAGGGATCGAGGTAGAAGGTGTCGAATCGCCAGCTGCCGGTCTCTCAAAAATTGTTGTCGGTGAGGTCTTGTCTTGCGAAGATGTGCCAGAAACTCACCTCCATGTTTGTCAGGTTAACGTTGGCGAAGAAGAAGCCCGTCAAATCGTTTGTGGTGCCCCAAATGTGCGTGCTGGTATCAAGGTTATGGTGGCCCTTCCAGGAGCTCGCATCGCTGACAACTACAAAATCAAAAAAGGAAAAATCCGTGGTTTGGAGTCACTTGGGATGATCTGTTCACTTGGTGAATTGGGCATTTCTGACTCCGTTGTGCCTAAGGAATTCGCAGATGGTATCCAAATCTTGCCAGAAAATGCCGTTCCTGGGGATGAAGTTTTCTCATACCTAGACTTGGATGATGAAATCATCGAACTGTCTATCACACCCAACCGTGCAGATGCTCTTTCTATGCGTGGGGTGGCTCACGAAGTGGCAGCCATCTATGATAAGGCAGTCAACTTTAAAGAATTTACTCTAACAGAAACTAATGAAGCTGCGGCAGATGCCCTTTCTGTCAGCATTGAGACAGACAAGGCGCCTTACTATGCCGCTCGTATCTTGGACAATGTGACTATCGCACCAAGTCCACAATGGTTGCAAAACCTTCTTATGAATGAAGGCATCCGTCCTATTAACAACGTGGTGGACGTGACAAACTACATCCTGCTCTACTTTGGTCAACCAATGCATGCTTTTGACTTGGACACCTTTGAAGGGAGTGACATCCGTGTACGTGAAGCGCGTGCTGGTGAAAAATTGGTGACTTTAGATGGTGAAGAACGTGGCTTGGACGTGAATGACTTAGTCATCACTGTCGCTGATAAACCAGTAGCTCTTGCAGGTGTTATGGGTGGTCAAGCAACAGAAATCTCTGAAAAGTCTAGTCGTGTTGTCCTTGAAGCTGCTGTTTTCAATGGCAAATCTATCCGTAAGACAAGTGGTCGCCTGAACCTTCGTTCAGAATCGTCTTCTCGCTTTGAAAAAGGCATCAATGTGGCAACTGTTAACGAAGCCCTTGATGCGGCAGCTAGCATGATTGCAGAGCTTGCAGGTGCGACGGTGCGTAAAGGTATCGTTTCAGCGGGTGAGCTTGATACCTCTGATGTGGAAGTTTCTTCAATTCTTGCTGATGTTAACCGTGTCCTCGGAACTGATCTTTCTTATGCTGATGTAGAAGACGTCTTCCGTCGTCTTGGCTTTGGTCTTTCTGGAAATGCAGACAGTTTTACAGTCAGCGTCCCACGCCGTCGCTGGGATATCACTATCGAGGCAGACCTCTTTGAAGAAATCGCTCGTATCTATGGATATGACCGCTTGCCAACTAGTCTACCAAAAGACGATGGGACAGCTGGTGAATTGACTGCGACACAAAAACTCCGCCGTCAAGTTCGTACGATTGCTGAAGGAGCAGGTTTGACAGAAATCATCACCTATGCTCTAACAACTCCTGAAAAAGCAGTTGAGTTTACGGCTCAATCAAGTAACCTTACTGAACTTATGTGGCCAATGACTGTGGATCGTTCAGTTCTCCGTCAAAATATGATCTCAGGTATCCTTGATACCGTTGCCTACAACGTGGCTCGTAAGAATAAAAACTTGGCCCTTTACGAGATTGGAAAAGTCTTTGAACAAACAGGTAATCCAAAAGAAGAACTTCCAAATGAGATTAATAGCTTTGCCTTTGCCTTGACAGGCTTGGTTGCTGAAAAAGATTTCCAAACAACAGCAGTTCCAGTTGATTTCTTCTATACTAAGGGAATCCTTGAAGCCCTCTTTGCTCGTTTGGGACTTGAAGTGACTTATACAGCAACATCTGAAATCGCTAGCCTTCATCCAGGTCGTACAGCTATGATTTCACTCGGTGACCAAGTCCTTGGTTTCCTTGGTCAAGTGCATCCAGTCACTGCTAAAGCCTACGATATTCCAGAAACGTATGTAGCGGAGCTCAACCTTTCAGCCATCGAAGCTGCCCTTCAACCAACTACTCCATTTGTCGAAATTACTAAATTCCCAGCAGTTAGCCGTGACGTTGCCCTCCTTCTCAAGGCAGAAGTGACTCACCAAGAAGTTGTAGATGCTATCCAAGCTGCAGGCGTGAAACGTTTGACAGATATCAAACTCTTTGACGTCTTCTCAGGCGAAAAATTGGGACTAGGTATGAAGTCAATGGCTTATAGCTTGACTTTCCAAAATCCAGAAGATAGCTTGACGGACGAAGAAGTCGCACGCTATATGGAAAAAATCCAAGCTTCTCTTGAAGAAAAAGTCAGTGCAGAAGTGCGTTAACTTATCAATCCATCCTTCGGGGTGGATTTTTGCTTTTCAAATAACAATTCAGGATCAAAAATAGACAGTTGAGGAACAGAGAAGATAAATTGGAGTTTACCAGTGTATAATGTACTCATAACTCAAAGTACCCTAAGATTTTTTACTAAAATGAGGATGATAAAAATGGATAGAAATCATTGTAAAGGCTATCAAAAAGGAGTATAATGAGTGCAAGACATTTCGGAGGTGAAAGATGCTAGAAGTAAGAAGTCTAGAGAAAAGTTTTGGACCCAAGCAAGTTTTGTTTGGTATTGACTTTCAAGCGCGACCAGGTCGTATTTTGGGATTAGTCGGGAAAAATGGTGCTGGGAAGACAACAATTTTCCACAGTATTTTGAAGTTTTTAGAATATCAAGGAGAAATTAGTCTGGATGGTCAGGATATTCGTCAAGAGACCTACGCTCGGATTGGCTATCTGCCTGAAGAACGCAGTCTCATGCCTAAATTGACAGTCCTTGAACAAGTTCGTTACTTGGCGACTCTAAAAGGTATGGATGCCAAGGAGATCAAAGAAAAACTCCCTCAATGGATGAAGAGGTTAGAAGTGAAAGGGAAGCTGACTGATAAAATCAAGAGTCTGTCAAAAGGAAATCAGCAGAAGATTCAGCTCATTATTACTTTGATTCATGAACCAGACTTGATTATCTTGGATGAGCCTTTCAGTGGATTGGACCCAGTCAATACAGAATTGCTCAAGCAAGTCATTTTTCAAGAAAAAGAACGTGGGGCAACCATTATCTTTTCTGACCATGTCATGACCAACGTCGAGGAGCTTTGTGACGATATTCTCATGATCCGAGATGGCCGTGTGGTCTTGCATGGACCAGTTCAGGATGTTCGCAATCAATACGGGAAAACGCGTCTCTTTGTTTCAAGTGAACGAAGCAAGGAAGAATTGGAAAACCTTCCTCATGTCAAACAGGTGAGCTTGACCAAACAAGGTAGTTGGAAATTAATCTTGGAGGATGAGAGTGCTGGAAGGGAACTCTTCCCAATATTGACTCAAGGGCAATATATCGCAACCTTTGACCAGCAAGCGCCAACAATCGATGAAATCTTTAAACTAGAATCAGGGGTGGAAGTATGAGAAATATGTGGGTTGTAATCAAGGAAACCTATCTTCGACATGTCAAATCGTGGAGTTTCTTCTTTATGGTGATTTCGCCGTTCCTCTTTTTAGGAATCTCTGGAGGAATTGCCTATCTCCAAGGCTCTTCAATGGCTAAAAATGATAAAGTGGCAGTAGTGACAACAGTACCGTCTGTAGCAGAAGGACTAAAGGATGTAAATGGTGTTAACTTTGACTATAAAGACGAAGCAAGTGCAAAAGAAGCGATTAAAGATGAAAAATTAAAAGGCTATCTAACTATTGATCAAGAAGATAGTGTTCTAAAGGCAGTTTATCATGGCGAAACATCGCTTGAAAATGGAATTAAATTTGCAGTTACAGGTACACTCAATGAACTGCAAAATCAGCTTAATCGTTCAACGGCCTCCTTGTCTCAAGAGCAGGAAAAACGCTTAGCGCAGACAATTCAATTCACAGAAAAGATTGATGAAGCCAAGGAAAATAAAAAGTTTATTCAAACAATGGCAGCGGGCGCCTTAGGATTCTTTCTTTATATGATCCTGATTACCTATGCGGGTGTAACAGCTCAGGAAGTTGCCAGTGAAAAAGGCACCAAAATTATGGAAGTCGTCTTTTCTAGCATAAGGGCTAGTCACTATTTCTATGCGCGGATGATGGCTCTGTTTCTGGTGATTTTAACGCATATCGGGATTTATGTTGTAGGTGGTCTGGCAGCCATTTTGCTCTTTAAAGATTTGCCATTCTTGGCTCAGTCTGGTATTTTAGATCACTTGGGAGATGCTTTCTCACTGAATACATTGCTCTTTATTTTGGTCAGTCTCTTTATGTATGTGGTCTTGGCAGCCTTCCTAGGATCTATGGTTTCTCGTCCTGAAGACTCAGGAAAAGCCTTGTCGCCTTTGATGATTTTAATTATGGGTGGTTTTTTTGGAGTGACAGCTCTAGGTGCAGCTGGTGACAATCTCATCTTGAAGATTGGTTCTTATATTCCCTTTATTTCGACCTTCTTTATGCCATTTAGAACCATTAATGGCTATGCAGGGGGAGTAGAAGCATGGATTTCACTTGCTATTACAGTGATTTTTGCGGTGGTAGCAACCGGATTTATCGGACGCATGTATGCTAGTCTCGTTCTGCAAACGGATGATTTAGGAATCTGGAAAACCTTTAAACGTGCCTTAGCTTATAAATAGAAGAGCCTCGCGAAAGCGAGGTTTTTAGAGATAAAAAGAGTGGAATTCAGAAAAATATTTTTCATATCTATTGACTTTTAGGGGTGAAATTTGGTATTATAGTAGGCGGTATTGTTTACCCCATTTGAAAGGCCCCGGAACCTTCCAAATACTTTTCGATGGGAAGGAACACCCATCACCGTAAACAAAAATCGAACTATATATAGGAGAAATCATGAACAAAACAACATTTATGGCTAAACCAGGCCAAGTTGAACGTAAATGGTACGTAGTTGACGCAACTGATGTACCACTTGGACGTCTTTCTGCAGTAGTTGCTAGCGTACTTCGCGGAAAAAACAAACCAACATTTACACCACACACTGATACAGGTGACTTTGTGATTGTTATCAATGCTGAAAAAGTTAAATTGACTGGTAAAAAAGCAACTGATAAAATCTACTACACTCACTCAAACCACCCAGGTGGATTGAAACAAATCTCTGCAGGTGAGCTTCGTTCTAAAAATGCAGTACGTTTGATCGAGAAATCAGTTAAAGGCATGCTTCCACACAATACTCTTGGACGCGCTCAAGGTATGAAGTTGAAAGTATTTGTTGGAGCTGAGCACACTCACGCTGCACAACAACCAGAAGTTCTTGACATTTCAGGACTTATCTAAGGAAAGGAACAATAAAGTATGTCACAAGCACAATATGCAGGTACTGGACGTCGTAAAAACGCTGTTGCACGCGTTCGCCTTGTTCCAGGAACTGGTAAAATCACTGTTAACAAAAAAGATGTTGAAGAGTACATCCCACACGCTGACCTTCGTCTTGTCATCAACCAACCATTCGCAGTTACTTCAACTGCAGGTTCATACGACGTTTTCGTTAACGTTGTAGGTGGTGGATACGCTGGTCAATCAGGAGCTATCCGTCACGGTATCGCTCGTGCCCTTCTTCAAGTAGACCCAGACTTCCGCGATTCATTGAAACGCGCAGGACTTCTTACACGTGACTCACGTAAAGTTGAACGTAAGAAACCAGGTCTTAAGAAAGCTCGTAAAGCATCACAATTCTCAAAACGTTAATCAATACGATTATATCAACGTTTACAGACATTCAAGAATTTTCTCTTGGATGTCTTTTTTTGACTAAAAATCAAGAGTTTCCACCAAAATTTCCACCAAATTTCCACCATTGATTTTTGAGATGATAACATGAAAGCAATTTGCTGTCATCCTTTTGACTATTGCCAATATTTGGATTACTATAAAAGCTTCAATCTTTTACTATTAAGTTTTATTGATTTAATGGTTAGGATATGAAAATACCCTCTAAAAATTAGATTAAGAAGCTAACTTTTGGAGAGCAGATGTTGGTATAAAAATCAAATATAATTTCAGCGTATCAAATAAGATGAGTAGTTTTATTATTTCTTTATTCTTATTTCTCAATTATATTGGTAGAAATTATAAAATTGATCTAGAATAGTGAGTACTTTTTAAAAGACTTCTTCGTTATCTAAATGTGGATAAGGATTTTCATTGTTAAAAACTCGAATTAGAACTTCAACACTATTCTTTAAATATAAAAGTTCTGTTTCTCTATCAATAATATTGGTGGTACGTTCTATAACTTCACAATGGCGTTTAATATGCCATAAAGTCTTTTTTATATTTGTTTCTCTTAAATTTTCCATGAAACTATAATACTACAAAATACTTATTTAAAGTATTTATATCCTCAAATGTTCAAAAACGTACTTGAAATGACCATCAATTTTGATTTTTCATTAAAATACTCCAATAATACTACTAGAATTTTGATACTGGAGTTTCTGGGACTGTTCATATTGTTTGAAAAATAATGAATTAATAAGACAGGAGAATTCTTATAATAGACTTGACAATTAAGAAAATAATTATAAAATTAAGACAGTTGTAAAATCAACCTAAAAAAATGAAATTATAGAAAGTGTATTTTGAGGTACTACAAATGGCTATTATAGATGGTTTGAAATCTTATTTACAGTATTTCTTAAATGGTTATATTGAAAATAAAAAAAGTAGAGATTTTAAAGGGAATGAATTTAAAAAGGTTATAATATCAAATGCAAAAAATATTATACCTCAAAATAACTTTGAAAGAGAGCAATATATAACTAAAGCATCTTGTGGCCAAGGGGGATGGTCAGAAGTCCCATGGCTAGCAATTTTTGATAAATCAATTACCAAATCGGCTACTAAAGGATATTATATTGTTTTTCTTATCAAGAGTGATTGTTCAGGGGTTTATCTTTCTCTTAATCAAGGTTTCACTTTTTATAAAAATAATTTCAAAAAAAAATCGGAAGAAAGTATCGAGAAAGTAAGCAGATATTGGCAAAGTGAACTAAATACAATTCAATTTGGTAAAGATAAGCCATTTTCGTTAGACAAAATTGATTTAAATGCTAAGAGTAAAAACACTAGTTTACCTAAGGGATACGAACGAGGCAATATTGTTAGTAAATTTTATAGTAGAGAAGATCTTGATAATTTATCCGATGATGAGTTACTATCCGATTTGGAGCAGTTTAAAATAGTATATCATGAATTGAGTTCTATGCTTGCTTCTGATTTTGAAGAACAGATAATTCAAATAGTTAATAGTAACTCAGTTGAAGCACTGGACCTTGCATTGGAAATTAAAAAGAATAAAAATAAAAAGGTTGAAGTAGGGGGAGAAACTCCAGTTCCAAACACTTTAAATTTCCCTGAAGAGATAGAAAAATCTAGGAGAAAAGGAGTAAAAAGAGATTATCTTCAACAACAAAAAACTCAACTAGAAAATGGATTAGAAGGTGAGAAATTTGTTTTAGAGATTGAGAAGCAAAGACTATTATCACATGAAAATGTTAAACTTAGGGAGAAAGTGGAAGAAATAAAACATGTCTCACTAGTAGATGGAGATGGACTAGGTTATGATATTTTGTCCTATGATTTAATAGATGATTGTATTAAAGAAATATATATAGAAGTTAAATCTACAAAAAATAATATAAATACTCCGTTTTTTATGTCTCCGAATGAGATGGAATTTGCTAGAGAGAAAACTGTACAATTCCGTATTTATCGATTATATAAGGGGAAATCTGGGAAACTTGATTATTATATTATAAACAACCCACTTAAAGAGGGGGATGAAAAGATACAATTTAAACCAGTTAGTTATGTAGTTTTACCTAAAAGTTAAATTATTCATTATGATGTAGTTTCTAGCTATGAAGAGTTATTAAATATTGTAAGATAGGGAGGAAAAAGAAATGGAATTTGTTGTATATCGTAAGGGAAGAGAAGTAGCTATTTTTCAACGTAGGAGTGATGCAGAGAAATTTGTGCGCTCTAAAACAGGATTTTTTGGTGAACCGGATGCTTACTACCATATTGAACAAAGAGGTTGTTACCTGACAGAAGCAGCGGTAACATACAAGGGATTGGCAGATGATTGTGATGAATTGATGACTTTGAGAAAATTTAGGGACTCTTATCTAGCTTTGAAAGATGGTGGTCAAGAAGAAATTAAAACCTACTATAGGATGGCTCCTCAAATTGTTGCCAAATTAGCAGAACATCCAAATCGTGAGGAAATACTGGAGTCTATCTGGTCAGAACTTGTGTTACCTTGTGTTTCCTTAATTAAAGCAGGAGAGAATCAAGCTTGCCATCAATTATATAAAACATATACACTAGAACTGTCTCAAAAAGTGATCCAATAAAACGAGTGGAGTATGAGAAAAGAATTCGAATCCTCGCTAACTTGTATAGTGAAGAGGAAGCCGTATTCAATTTAGGTCCCCAATAACAAAACAAGCGTATCAAGCTAATCACAAACAGCACATACTTAGAAGTCTTTGAAGATTGGAATTCTAGGAATCTTGTCTGGAGTTGAATTGATTATTCGAAAGAAAAGAGAGGATAAAAAGCAACTGATTTTTAATCAACAGTGAATAGTTGATAAAAAGTTATACATGGAGAGTACCAGCTAGGTATTCTCCTTTTTGATTATACTAAATGATTGTCTCATTCATCTAATAAACTACGAAATGCAATATCCCCAACAGTCTGATTTACAGTATCTTTTGTGTTTACATAAGTTTTAGTAACTTCTTTATCACTGTGAGTTAAAGCTTCTGAAATAGCTTCGAGTGAGAGTCCTGCTTGTTTTGCAAGTGTCGCTCCTGTATGTCTTAATTTATGAGGGGACGCTGGAGCAAGTTCTGGGTGTCTTTTTCTGACTGACTTCATTCTATAATTTAGATAGTCAGTATGGAGTGGAAGATTAATGTTATTCGTTCGATCGTTATATGTGAATACAAATTGTTTCTGTGTTTGTCGCAGTCCAAAAAGTTTCAGTTCTTCTTGTTGCTTGATCTTCCATTTTTCAAGTATTTCAAGTAGTTCAGTTGGAGCTTTAAAGATTGTCTTTTTATTTCCTTTGGTTGATTTTACATTTCCAAAGCGATCTAATGCTTGTTCTACGAGTATTTCTCCAGTAGTAAAATCAATATGCTTCCATTGAAGTGCGTAGCTTTCTGACTTTCTATCGGACAGGAAGAAAGTGGTATAAAACAATGTGTAGTCTTTGAAGTCTATATTTCCATTTTTCAAATCGGTATCAAAAGCTTGTAACCATAGTTTCAATTCTTCTTTATCAAGTGAAAGTTCTTCTTCACGCTTATTTTCCTTAAGTATAATCTTTTTGTGAGCCTTAATTCTACTAATTGTTTTTCTAAGTTTATTTGAAGGAATATATTCTAGCTCTTCTGCCCAATCAAAAACAGAGTTTACATAGCTTCTAATTACTTTGAAATTAGCATAACTATTTGCTTTAGGTGTGAGCAACGACAGAACAAGTTGTTTATTATTGATTAAATGATCTAGAGAGTAATTTCCAAGTATCGGTAGAATGTGTAATCTAAAGATATTTTCTGTCTGAAAGACAGTTGCTCTTGTGGGGGGCTTTATAGTTGTAGTAGTTTGCCCTGCCTTATAGGGTTCAATCCAAATTTCCTTATAAAAATCCTTGAACAATATACTTCCCTTATCTTTTGAGGGAGTAGGTTGGCGACCTAAACGAGCATTTTCAATATCAATATTTAATTTGATTTCTGCTTCTTTTGCTTCTCGTCTTGTCTTATATCTTTTTTCAAATAGTTTACCTAATCCCAACTTTGGTTGTACGTCTTCTGGTATATAGAGTCGTAGTTGATATGTGCCATTTTTGGTTTTTCTAATAGCCATTTTTATCTCCTTAAGCACTTATTTCTAATCTAGTCATCCATTGATTGATACTTTCTTTACTGAAGCGAATAGATTTTCCGATTCGAATATATGGTAGTCCCATTGCAATCCACAAATCTAAAGTGTTATTGGATACACCTAGATAATTACAGGTCTGCTTTTTATTAAGGAATGGACTATCTGCTCCAATATCTTCTTTGAAATGGTTGATTTCATTTTTTAAAAGTGTTGCAATCATATGCTGTATTTCTTGCGTTTGTTCCTCAGGTAATTGTACTAACATATTTTTCTCCTTTCTAGTGTCCTATGACATATGTAAATTGTTTAGCTGTTTCAGCATCAAAAGTACGATAACTAACTATTCCTAAGCCTTTATAATTCGATTCAGATATAAGTATTGATCCATCAGATCTCACTTGTTCTACGAATGATACGTGTCCATAAACTGGATCTGCGCCAGCTTGGCTTGAAGCGAAGGATAAAGCTGAGTGTTCAGTTGGTGTATTTGTAGTTGTATAACCAGGTTTACTCATCCATTGATTACCATTACCCATGTATGGGTCAAAGTTTATTCCAAGCTGTTTTCCTCTGTTATAAACAAACCACGTACATTGTCCCCACGGATATGTACTAGCATCATAGTTATTGGTATCAATAATCTTTGTTATGCTATACCCTGGTGGAATTTCACTTGAGGAAATTCTGTTTTGATCATCAGAAGAATCTGAACTATCTTCTGGGGCACTTGGAGTTCCTCCATGTTCATCTATAAACTGATCTAGTTTTTGCATAGTCTCAGCTCTACGTTTGCCAGAACCACTAGTATCTGTATAGTAAACACCTCCTTCGATACTGGTGTTCAAAGTTCCATTCGCATATTTTGTAGCTTTATCATCTTGTATTTTAAATGTTTCATTTTTGTTCCCAATAATGGTTTGTTTTACCAATGATACAACAGCCACTTCATCATTGTAGTTGTTAGCATTCTCTGGATTAGAATCGAAAGCCCCATAACCAAACATATTGGCTCCAGGATTTGTAGCGACACCAGCTGTTCCCAGTGAACTTTCATGAAGTGCAATTGAGAGGATGGCACGAACATCCATATTTGATTTAGACTCCCACTCTAAAAGTTTCTGACCGTTGATTCTTTGTTTATCATATGCTACACCTAAAGTATCAAGAAATCCATCCAATTGCTCAGGAGTGATTCCGTAACGATGGACAAGTAGATTATGAGTGTAGGGATTTCCAGTTGACCAGTGATTAGTATATTTTAGTTTTGTTGCACTGTTTGCACTTCCGGAGCCAATGGCACTAAGTAGAACTGTTACCACTAATACAGGAAGTAGCAGTGGTAGTAAACCAACTATTGGGAACCATTTTAGTTTCTTCATAAGGCCTCCTTTCTATTCTAATGCTTAATGTATGCTGTGAACATAACAGTTCCAAATCTCCATTTAGCATCTAATACTACGTTGTAATTTTTAACTTGAGTGATTAGATGATCTTTTTCTTGCTCATTTACAGGAAATAGAAGGAGATAATCTATAGATCGTATTCCGTCTTGATAAGCTTGATATAGCGTTTCATCAAGAACTTGATTAAAGGATGATTTTGAGTAGATTCGTGTGTTCATTTTAACCTCCTCTTAATTGTGTTAGTCTTTCTGTTAGTTTATTTCTCCGTTCAATATTTGCTTTTAATTTATCATCTAGTGTCATTGTTTTTCTGTAAGCTTTAGTAAAAGCGTTAGACCCTTGGGCTTTATACATCGCTTGTGGTTCTTTGTAGTCTTCTAATTTCTTTTCTAGTGACCGAATACGGTATTGTTTAAACGGTGAAATCCATTCTTGTTTAAGGGTTTCAAATTCAGTCTCTGGGCCGTTATAATGAGTTCCAGCAGGAAAATCTTGATTTCCGTCCATTTTATTGTTTTCTTGGATTGTGGAAATATTGTTTGAAGGAATTGGTTTAGAGTTGTTATCAGTTGGAATGGTTCTGGGATTTGATGATTCTTGTTGATTAGACTTTCTATTTTTAAAAGGAGTGGATGTATTTGAACTTAGGGTATCGTTTGTTTGCTCCTGATACTCATATTCTTGATTCCTTGCTGTCTGTATGTTTCCTTCAAAAGAGTGTATCTGTTCAGTTTTATCTCTTTCGTCTTCAAAGATAGTTGGTGTGTTATTTTGATACTTTTCCAATGGGATATCAGATTCTTGTTTTTGATCTAGATTTTTATCTTGTTCATCTATAAATTCAGAATTAGCTTTGCCAGCTAATAGTGAACTGGCCTGTTGGAAATGAGTTTTAGCATTCATAACGACTCCAGCTCCAAAGCCGGCTCCAGCAAGAGTAAAGTTTCCTAAGTTTTGGGCAGCTACTAGACTTTTACTTGGTAGATAGGAAGCTATCTCTTTTGTTTTGTGTGCACCCTGTTCAACATGGTTACCTATATTATTTGCAATAACTCTAGCTTTAGATCCAAGCATAAGTTGTATAAGTTCTGCTTTATATTTCCATAGAAGAAAATAAATTACTCCCTTGGATACAACAGAAATAATGAGTTTAAAAACTAACCCAAAGAGAAGAAGTGATGGTAAAGTTTTAATAATGTTATAAAAACCAGATGTAATAAATGTTTCAATTATTTTTTCAATGTAGAATATCAATAGGGTTAATAAACTTGTGATAGCAGGAAATCCGATTCCTCCAAACATAATCTTTAGAGTTCCAAAAATTAAGTCTTGCATTCTTGGGATGAAAGAAACCAAAAGTACAATGGGGAAAAGCAAGATCATAGCTAGAACCAGTATTTGAGAAAAGATATTGAGTAGCTGAATAAGGATGACTGGAATTGCTAAGACTATTGCTTCAATGATTTTGAAAAGCACATAGAACATGCGGATGAAGATGAAATCAGGCATTGCAGATACCCAGCGATTTTTTTCGCTATCGTTGTTTGCTCCGTTTCCCAACTCGTCTAAATATTTCAAACGATCTTTATTTTTAACAGTATTGAAATTTCCATTGTTATTACTAGTTCCTAGGACTTTACTATCATCAAATAGTTCTTCTTTACCATTTTGGCTATTAACGTAATAGCCATTCTCTTGTCCAGTATTTACAAATAAATAAGCTTTATAAGATGTTTCTGCAATATATGAATCAGAAAGGGACTCCCCGATTTTTATAGTATTTTCTTTATCATAGTTGACTTGAATGTTGGATATTTTTGTTGTGATATCTTTAGAGATATTGTTAATGGTATCAAGGAGATATAGACCTCCAGAAGTTCCAGATATTGTTCCAAAATATCCAAAACCAATAAGGATAACTAAACATACATGTAAAAGGCTTCTTGAAAAAGAACCTTTTGAAAAGAAATATTGGTAAAACAGATAGAATGCTAAGGCTAATAAAGCCATACCAACTAGAGATTTTTCTGATACACTACCATTATTTGATCCTACAAATCCAGACCAGATAGCATTTGCTCCTGTAAAAACATAGTTTTTATAAGCATTGTAGAGGTCAATGTTTTCTAAAATTCGAATGAGGAGTGAGAAAAAACCAACCACTGCATTGAGTATGAAAAAGAAGAAGTTAACAAAGAGTTCGTTAATCAAGACCCAAGCCCCATTAAAAGAACCAAAACCAGTTGGTTCCATATAAGACTTTAGAGAAAATATATCTACTCCTTTTAGTTTCTCAAAAGCTTCTTGCATAGGTTCACCTCCTTAGCTAGCATATTTATTTTCAAGACTGGATGAAACGGTAGCTTTCATCGGTTTGAGAAGCAAATCTATATCTTCAAAAATGTTATGGACTGAAATCATATTAAGGTTTCCATAAACATCATAGTAAAGACATTGACCAGAAATCATATTGTCAATCCATTCAAGATTGCTTTCGTTGACTTCTAAATTCACATGTTTTAAAATATCTTCTCTCTCTGATTTTTCATAGAAGGCAAAAATTGTTCCAAATCCGGTTGTATCATCGTCATTTTCGGCATCATGAACCGATTGTGTTATGAGAGCCAAGGTATTGTTCTTGGACCGTCCGATACGTCTCATATTTTTGATCACTGCTTTACCTTCTGCAGATTTCATGAGTATCCAAGCTTCATCGAAAAATTCAATTGTATCTTCATTTTCATTTCGTTCACCAAAATGGGTACAAAATGCTCCGAGTGCAAACATTAGTGCAATCGAATTTCTTTCATGATCTGAAATTTTAGTTGAATTATCCTTTGGCAGTTTAAGATTATTGACTTCTAGAATAGTTACCCTAGAATCATAATTCAGTCCAGGGGTATTTCCTAATGAGAAAGCAAGTTCCAAGATAGAATTGGTAACAATAGAAGTGAGATAACGACCAACAGATGCAATTTCATTCGACTCGTTTTCTCTAAGCAATTCTAGTACATGTTTGAATCCAACTTTTTCTCCAGTAATTCTACGTTCCACTATGATATTTATAGCTTCAGTAATAGCTGTTTTTTGATCCATCGTGACGTCGTCTACAGCTTGAAGAAGAAACTCTAGCATGTTTTTAGAGACTTCTACAGCCTGTTCTTTTTCAAGGACAACAATTGGATCAAGTACTCCGTGGTTAGACAATACTGAGCTATCTAGTGTTACAAAGTTAAAATTTTCGATTTGTTTTTTGCGTTCGGGGTATAGTTTAGAAAATTCAGGAGAATGGATCACTTCTTGATAGTGATTCCTTAGCTCTCTTTTAGGATCTATATAGAGTGTTTTTACATTTTGAAGGGCAACGCTCAAAAAGATCATTTGGGCTAGGAATGATTTTCCTTGTCCGGTTGCCCCAGTAATAATAATGTGGGGATTTTTAGTGATTTTACCTGCAATATCTTCTTTATTCCCTACAGTTGCATTGTAGAGTACAATATTTCTTGAAGAATCAATAGCTTTTGAGATAGAATCCCAACGACCTGTCCAGTTATCTACTCGACCGATGTACCAACCGATACGATTCCCAGCTTTAGAACTGGTGAATGGCATGAGTTCTGCAAAGCCACGAGTGGTTACCATATGTGGCCAAGTGCGAGTCTTTTTCTGTAGTGTTTCACTGTATAGTAGAGCTTGGAAAAGATAAGGCCCATCTTGAGAAGCTTCACTTATTTCGACTCCCATGTCGTCAAAATAATTTAGAATCACTTGACGTCTTTGACGTAATTGATTCACACTAGAAGCAGAGATTATCAAATAAGCCCCATACTCAATGATTTCTTCTTTGTTACCAACTTTTCTCATTAGGTCTTTAAGTGAGATCGAACCTATAATGATTTCATCTTGTTGTACAGTATCAGTATTTTCAGCTTCTTCCATAATATTTCGATACCTTGTATTAGAGCGCCCCATTTTTCCTTTAATTTTATTGGTGTCGAGAAATTCAGCCTTGATACGTAACTCAACAGGGAAGTTTAAACGTTGTATAAACTCCCCAAGATGGAATCCATTAAATTGAACAGGTAATTTTCCAATAGGGAGAATAGTTAGAAATGATGAACCATATGGACTTTCCAATTTTAAAAAACCACCATTCATCACTTTGATTAAAGTATCTGTAATATTGAACTGAGAGCGATTAGCGAGGACCTCCTTCTTGTAGTGGGGGATGTATCTTAGATATTGCATTCTCTGATAGTAAAAGAGTTCCTCATCCGTCAAGCGTTGGGCTCTAAGGACGGATAAGGTTTGGAAAATAGTTAGTTCATCATTTTTATATTCTTCATACCAGGTTGGATTGAATTCGACTTCATACCCAAATCCATTAGCGATTTTTTCAGTAAGTTCACTGAAACTATTGTAAGCTATATCTTTTATGGTCGTTCCGTGACTTTGTTTACGTAAATGAATTCCTACAAGCCAATCAAATTGATATGGAATTTCCATTTCTTCAGTGATTTGATCAATAGTGTAGAGAAGTAATTCTTCTCCTAGTTGTCGGCTATCGTCAGCTAGAGCTTCTGAGAAATCTTTCATTTTCTCTTCCAGAAGATAATCTTTTGGGATTAATGATATTTCAAAATATTTATTTTTCTGAAGCTTCTTCATCATTTGCGTAACTGTAATTTTGTGTCTATCTTTTTTTTCATCATCTGTAATAGTGATAGGAGTATTAGGAATACGATAATAGGCCACAACGTTTCTATCTTCTTTGAAAACTAAATTTTGATATGTTTCTTTAATTGGATATTTAAGATTAATACTCATAGTTCCTCCATTTCTATAAGTTAGTTTTTTCAAATACAATTTCTTTAATGGTATCTATTCGATCTTCGTGGTAAATTCCTCTCTTGTTTAATTTAAAATCCCAAAAATGGATTAAGTAATCTCCTATAAAAATGTGCATTTTTTTACCATTAGGTTCGTACTCTGTATAAAATTTAGCTAGTTTATAGGGGATATACCAGTAGAGTAATAGTGAAATTGAGTGAGTGAAATTTGCGATTGGAATTAAGATGAAACCTCCAAATAGTAACATCGTTACAAAGACCAAGATAAAGATAATAAAAAAAGATAGTTGCATTGGTGTAGCGAAGTACCAAATCCTTGTTCCTTTTTTTGTTTTAATTTCTTGAATCCAATAAGGGGCATTTAGCCCCTTGCTGTAGTCATATAGTTTTTCTTGGTTCATCATCAAAGACCTGTTTCAATTCCGAAGAGTCGAAGAAACCAGCCAAAAGCTTTTAAGATTTCTTGTCCTTTAGTTAGTGATACAATAACTGCGTAGAAACAAACTACTGAAAAAAGTTGAATCCAAGAGCTATTACGCCAAGCCTTGACCGCAAGTAAAACTGCGATAGCTCCAAGAATCCAAACAGCATCGCCTTGGAGGAAACTTCTTAGGTTTTCTGTATTCATAAATTGTTCTCCTATTCTTTATTATTTGCATAGTTTAATGGAATCGTGTGTTCTAATTTAGAAACAAAATAGTTTTTATCTGTTTGTGTGAGGGTAAAAGTAAAATTTTCTGAGTGAGAGGTTCCACCTATTTCAAAAGTAGCCTGAACATAAGCGATAGTAGTTTCACCTTCCTTTTTGATATAGGTATAATCTAGATTTTTAAATTTAGTGTTAGATACAACAGTGATGTTTTTTGAAATGAGATTTAAATTATCTTGATTGCTAGTGTAGTTTGTAAAGAAAACAGTTAGAAACTTTTCGATTTCTTTGTGTTCTTGTTCAGTCAGTCGATCATTTGCAGATAATTGAAGTTTTTCCTTTTCATCAAATTGTTTAGCTTGATATGTTTTTAATGATGTGAACCAAGGTAATCCTGAAATAAAATATTGTTCTCCTTTCTTACCGAACGGGATATTAAATCCTGTTAGATATTCCTTTGTTTCACTATTTTTATCTTTTCCGATTTTTTCTTTATATTTTACTCTGTAGCTTGCAACATTATCTTGAATGGTCAATAATTGTGCTGACACTAGTTCACTGGTATTCCGTACTTGTCCTTGGGATTTGATGTCGGGAGTAAAATCATAGAAGTTGTTCAGGTGTTTGATTTGTTCTTGTTGCTTATTAATATCTTGTGGAAGTGTAAAATATGCATGAACAAAGTCGTTTAAGTAGTATTGAAGACGATAGTCAAATTGTTCACTCTCTGGTTGTGTTTGATTAGAGTTATTTTTCAAATTTTCTAGGTTGTTTTTTAGAATAGTGACTTGATTTGAAAGTGTGATAGCTCGAATTGAACCCATTAGACCAACAAAAAGGAGGAAACAAATTCCTCCAATTACCGCAATATTGACAGTTTTTTTGTCAGCAATTTTAAGCTTGGGTGGCTTATCTTTTTTATCAGTTTTTTTAAAAGTAGAGAGGTAAGTTCTTAGTTTTTGTAGGTAACCTTTTGAATTATTCATAGAACCTCCTTCTAGATATTAGATAGCTCAATTAGTTTTGCACCTTTTGCATAGAGTCTCTTATTTGCTTTTTCGATTTCACCGTTAAGGTAGTAGTATCCACGTAATTCATGTTGCAGTTGTTCAATGAGTTCAGGTTTCAGTTCTTTTGCCTCTTCTTTTTTGAGAAGTGCATTTAACTCTCCAGCCTTAGTCCAGGCTTGATTGTGATCCTTTTTCTTAAGTAATTCACCTAATTCGTATGATGTTTGATCAATTTTCTTTTCAAATTGAGTTTTTGTAGCCATGATAATTTCCTTTCTGAATTGTTCTTGATTGTTTTGAATGGTTTGTTGGGTATAGGCGATTAGAGATGGGCGCATTTTATTGTTAAATTGAATAAGTTCCCCACTTAATCTAAAAAGAGCATGTTCGTAGTTATAGAAACCTCTCGAATTGGGAAGGACTTCTCTAGATCTAGCAACACACTCATAGTAGTAATCTTTTTCTTTTCTCAAAAGTATATACATAGTCCAAAATTCTTGTTCTGGACTAAGAAAAAAATCTGCGTGATAAATTTTTTTAAGCATAGGATTACTCATCGAGGAGGTCGTCATAACCTAACGCTTGATAAATAAAATCAGAATCAAACCAGAGCCAGTCATTAATTTGTACTTCGGTGGGAATATCTCCAGAGAAGATTTCCTCGCAGATGGTGGTTAAGGTATCGATTCCTCCTCGTTCCCGTACAGTGTTTAAGGTGTTGACTGCACCAGACCAAGCTTTAAAGTTTTCGAGTGAGTTTATTTCAACTTTGTATTCCATATTTTAGTTCCTTTCTAAGTTTTATATTGTTTATTTGCTTTTAATAGATTAAGCATAGCTGTTCCTCTATCAGTAATTTCTCCACTATTTTGTATCATTCTCATGTATTCTGTATGCATGATTTTATCTGCTTCACTAACTAGAGCTAAAGAATTTGCGACTTGATAGGTCAGCCATTTTATAGTGCGTTCTATACTGTATGGTTGAGGACTGGTTGATAGTTTTAAAGGCTCTACACCTCCGAAAAGTTGTTGCCATTTTTTATCAGGTTTATAAGCTCCAAATTGGTTCACTCCATCGTATACTTGGATTTCTTTATTAACGACTCCACGAGCAATTTCTCCAAGGTCAATACCATTAATGTATTCTTCAATAGCTCCTTGGGCTTTATGGTCTGAAAAACGAAGTTCATAACGATTCCAGATACCAAAAATCTCCAAGGATTCTTCCAAGGAGATATTCTCTTGTTGTGCTAGTTCATAACGCTTTTCATAGAAGTTGAAGTATAGTTGACTTTGTCGTGAACCGAAATAAATAGATAGTCCATGATTCGCTTCCATGTCCTCGTTATCTGTAAAGGAACCTCCACCTGTTACGTTCCATTTTCTAAGAGTTTTAAGAACGATTTCCTTTGCGTATAGCTTATCGATTAGCTTGGGGATATGTATTTGTTCATCTTCTTTTCCATATCCCCTATAGAGCTCGTCTAAAGCTATATCTAATCGTTTGACACGGCAATCTTCGTAAGAATAGATTAGGTTTTGTAGGAAGGTCTGCCAGGTTATTCCCCTATGTTCTAAAAGAACCTCTATCTCACGACATCCTTGACCAGACAATTGAAGACAAGCTTGATAATCTTTAGTTTCAGCTTTATCAAAAAAATCAAATATCCAAATGTTTCCTCTTTGCCATAAATGAGTGTAGTTCATAATTCGAGTTTCTTGTTCAGTAAATTCATATAGATGGCAGTGGAGTATATTCTCACAAAATCTGTCTAAATCACGAAGGGATGGAAATGATACTCGTAAATAGTCTATTCTTGCACGTAGGATATTTTTGTCATAATCTCTATGAAAACCAAGTTTTTCTTTAAGATCACGGAATTTCTCAATACTTAAACCTCTTTCTCCAGATTCATAAGAGCGATAGGTTCTTATTGGAAGATTAACGGCTTCAGCAAATTGCTTTTGACTCATACCAGTTTGTTGCCGGAACTTCTTAAGATTGAAGGGGCTGATTTTATTCATTCATATGATGATCTCCTTTTCTTTTAGTTACACACTTTTTTGACGAAAGTTACACACTTGTTGAAATTTGTAAACCCAACTCCCACAAGGAACGAGGAGGGGTTGATTAGGTATTTTTACCAAATGTAACCCCCCTGTTAGAAATCGGGGGTTTCATCATCAGGAGCTAGGAACTTCGGGCTACGGTCTGCGCCTTCCTTGCCGTCAGGCTTGCCCTTGCCCTTGTCCTAGTTCCTGATGACTAAGCGCCATCTGAACGGCTTTGGCATAAGATCTTCGTCCGCCTTCTTCAAAGCGAATCAGAGTTTCCAGAAGGAGTTCTTCTTGAAGAGGAGTCACCAAAATAGCTGAGTCAGAACGGTCAAAGTCGATTCCTTGCTCTTCCAAGAGATAGATAATCTTTCGAAGCGTTGCGACTTTTAGTTCCTGTTCTTCAGCAAAATCCTTTAGTGGTCGTTGGTTGACTTGGTTTTCTAACTGTTCTACCTCCTCTATGAGTTCTTCCGTTGGGATTTGTGTCTCATAGTCTTTAAAGGCGGAAAACTCTTCTCCTTCAAATTCTAAAATGGGAATTTGCGAGTAGGTTTCATAGAAAGAAAATCCCTGGTCTATTGGTACATAAGGCGAGAAAAATTCACCAGCCAAGTCTCCATTGTTTGCGATATAGCCACGTCCCTTGACTTTAACACCATTGATTTCATCCAGTTTTTTGAACTCTTTAGTTTTATTGGCATCCCCAAACATCATGTCATAGCCTGTTGATTCTAAATGACCGACTGAGAGGCGTTTCATAAAGTTATCCCGAAGAGCAGTTTTGACAAACTCCCCGTCAGGACGTTGCATAGCAAAAATCACATAAACCCCAGCTTGACGGCCTTCTAGGACTAGTTGGGTGAGGTATTCGGTGACTTCTGCTTGTAGGCTGTAATCCCGATCAATTTTAGCGATAAGTGCTGCCCATTCATCTACCAGAATGAATTTAGGCTTCATCCCGTAATACGTAAAGTTCTTACCAGCTTGAAACTTAGGAGAGGTAGACATGATTTCATATCGTTTCTCCATGAAATCCACGTTTTCCCTAAAGCACTGGATAATATCTTCCTTACTGGTAAAGACTCGACCATGAAAGACAGGGATTTTTTTCAAACCAGATAGATCTGAGTTTTTCGGATCACAAATATCTATAAAACCAATTTTAGCAAGAGCATAGATGATGGACATGAGAAGAATTGTCTTCCCTCCACCTGTGCCCCCACCAATTAACAAATGTGGTTCTTCGATAAAGTCCCAAAAAACATCTTTCATGAGTTGGAGTTTTGAACCCTTGGCCACTACTTGGTCAATGCCAATACGACTATCAATCCTATTGATGGCGATATCGTACTTAATAAAGCGTTTATCAAAGGTTTTATTTCGAAAGTCACCATTAAACATGACTTCAAGGGTTGCCCCAAGATTGAGAAATCGATCTTGAAACTTATTGCCTTCTAGGATAAAACTCACTTCCAAACCATAACGGGATTGTTTGAGATAAACTTGAGGAAGTCTAATTTTCTCTATTGTCCTTTTCTCCCGTTTAATTTTCTTGACTAGATAGAGATTGTTTTCTAAGAGAAAACGAGAGAGAATTCGCAAGCTATTGAGTTTTTGAAAAGCGAGTAGTTTCTCGTAGCAAAGCCAATTCAGGACTTGAGAGATGAGAGCGGATAGTAAGGCAAAGGCGACTAAGTAGTAGGTTTTGGGAAAGGGTTGGGCTTGTAGTTCCAAGTGGTGTTGATAGACATAGTAAGCTAAGGTAAATAAAAAAGGCGACCACAAGATAAACCAAGTGATTGCCTTGATATGTCGATGATAGACTTGAACTCTTTGTCCACGGTAGGTAAAGAGTTTCATGTGTCACCTCCTAGTTTTCTTTCTTGTTTTCTACGGGTTTAGAGTCTTTAGGGTTTGTCCCTTTTTTCTTAATCTTAGAAGCAAAGAGCTTATAGATATCATTGCGGTTAACGTGAGTATGGGTTACGACAATATCTTCTAGCTCCACTTCCTCACGGTACTTGAGACCCAAGTCTTCGATTTCAGTCTCCGCCATATCGGCAATAGTGAAAAAGAGGGTTTCATGTTGGACTGAAGAATGAATCCCTACCACAACACCCCGAATTTCTCCCGTATTAACCTGAACATAAGAGCCGTCAGGATTGCGTTGGGAACGGTCAATTTCATAGATGGTATCTGTTCCTTCAATCCCTCGGAAGGTGAGTTTTCCAAAGACTTGAGGGATGTCTAGACCTTCTGAAATAACCCGATAGGTTTTATCTGCAATTTGAAGTTTTTCTCCGTAGTTTAATCCGATTTTAGCCATGTATGTTTTCTCCTATTCTTTCTTATTTTTTCAAAACTAGTTTTTCAGCAAATACATTAAGTGCTGGGGCAACAGAATTTCCGTTTAGGGAAGTATCTGCGAGGAAAATGGGATTGACCACTTCGACTAGAGCATCTTCTGGAAAGACGGTAGCAGAAGCTGGTGTGATCACGTGGAATGCTCCGTGTTGTTCATTGTTTAGCACGTGGCGTTGATATTTACCTTCTTTTCCGAAGACATAGCGTGGGGCATTCCCCAATTTTTCGTAGTAAGCAGTGCCGATAAATTCTGGTAGCATGACAAGTGTTTCTGGGATCATAAGTGTTTCCTTTCTGAGTGTAAAATAAAAAGAGTTAAGCTAGTTGCTTCACTCTTGAGTAGTAATGAGTAAAAAGTTTTCGTTTAAACATTTTTGTATAAAATTGTACTTCACCTGGAGTAAAGCCAGTAAGCAGTGATTGGTTGGCAAGTTTATCTAAATCCTTTTGGGCTTGATAATAGAGTTGTCCCTGGAGTTGTTCTGATGAGGAAAAGATACTATAGGTGAAAATGTAGTTTTTATAGATTCGTTCACATTGTTGTGCGAAAAAAGTTAGACATAGTGTTCTCCTTTATTGTAAAAGTAAAAAGCTACTAAGAAAATGGACTTAGTAGCTAGAGTAAATCTATCTAGTAAATTAGATAGACAGCAGTAGAAAAAAATTATTTGGTCGAAGGATTCCTCCTTCACGGTGGCAACGTTTAGCAAGGTGCATTGCATAAATTACCATCGCTTGCCCAGCCAATCTCATCAGGTAGTCATTGTCATACCCTTAAGATTCTCTTACGCCCTTTGGCGAAGCCAGTTCACTTTACTATTCGGAAAAGTGCGAAAGTCCGAAATGCGTGGAAGTCCACAAAAAATGTTTTAAATCTTCACTTCAACCATCAAACAGACTTGACTTTTTCTTCCAAAACGTTTACAATAAAGGTACGAAGTTTAGTGTAGTTTTGGCAATCAGTCCCCTGGTTGTCAGACGCACTTTTTATTTAATTGTCAATGATCGTGATGCTAGGAGTTAGCATTATTATTTTTAAAACCGATATAACTATCAGCTATATTTATATTATATAACCAATGGTTATATTTGTCAAGAGGTTTTTGAAAAAATTTTTAAAATTTTTAGAGGCTCAAAAATGGAATTTTCGGAACGCTTAAAAGAACTAAGAAAAAAAGCAAACTTTACTCAAGTTGAAGTGGCTGAAAAACTAGGAATTTCGCAACCTGCTTACGCTTCATGGGAACGTGGAGTCAAAAAACCAACGCAAGAAAATCTCGTTAAAATCGCACAAGTTTTAAATGTGTCCGTTGATTATCTAGTTGGAAACTCAGAAGAAAAATCAGATGAATTAGGCAATATTGAATTGCTTTTCCGTATGAACTCAAAAGGATTGACTGAAGGAGAAAAAGAGATTTTCAAAAAAGAGTTGATTGAGTTTATGGAAGAACGGAAGAAGGCTTTTGATAATAGAGAAAATAAGGATTAATCTTAATTACTATGCTATAAAAATGGGGTCAATTATTTGTAATAAAAATGCGAAAGAGAGAATAAAGCTAATGAATATGACAAGATTCTTTATTGGTTTAAATGGATTTAGGTTGGAAAAATCTATTCAAGAGAATTTTAAAATGAAAAATGATAAGGGAGAATTAGTTTTTAATATATGTCAGGATAATGACTATATAAATCAAATATTTAATGTCCATTTTTTAGATGACGAAGATTTGGATATCGAAGTTGGAACTATTTTTACACATACATTTGGACTGGAACCATTATTTGGTCTAAAGACTTATCCTTATCTTTATTATTATATAGACATTAAACCAACTGATGAAAATCTTACTATGATATACAGACAACTTGCTACAGAGGTCCATTCGTTACTGGTTGCAATGTGGTTTGTGAAAGATAATTCGGTAAGCTTTAAAAATATTTTACCTTATTATGAAGACTTTGAGTCGAATCCAGATTTTCCTAGAGCATATTACAATTATACAATTCCAGTATTATCAAATGCTAAACAACGCGATACTGAGTTTAGCTCATCTGATTTGAAAGAAGTAGAAAATTGGTATAATCTAATAAATGAATTTATTAAAAAATCTGAGATAAAGGAGAACGAAAATGAGGAACCTATATATGAATCTTATCCGAATATACCAAGCTATCTTAGAGCAATTAAATTTATTGTGTCCATACGTTCGGACTGGACAATTACTTCAAAAATAGCAGGCTATGTTTCGATTCTTGAATGTATTTTATCTGTAAAAGGCGAAAATACTCATAAAGTTTCAGAGAGAGTCGCTTGGTTTATTGGTGAAGATTCGCTTGATAGGCTAAAAATTTATAATACAATTAAATCTGCGTATAATGATCGCTCTAACTTTATACATGGATCGGCAATGAAGTATGATGAAACTTCAAGGGATAAAAGAGAATCAATGGTTACTGATTTAGATGAGCTCGTTAGAAAAGTGCTAAAAAAATGTTTCCTGGACTACCCTTATTTGAATTATGGTGTTAATAAAAAAGATAAATTGGCTCTAAGCGATAATGTAGATCAATGGTTTAATGAACTAGTTATTACTGGACAAATTCCAGCGGAAATAAAAATAGAATCTAATTAAATAAAATTTTGGAAGCTAATCTGACATATTACTCACTTAATTCAAATAAATCAGAGTGTTCTTTGCTTATTCACGATAAGATATTAGTAGTCATTGTAATAACAGAGTCTCTTTCCTTGTATATGTAGCTATAACTTTGCCTTTTAATCATATTTCATACTAATCTACATATTATAAGTTATAAATAACTTATGAAAAATTGCTATTAGTTGTTAATGTAAGTGTAAGTGGATTTGATAGTTCTAAATACTCTAGTTATTTTTCTTTGGAATAACTTATTCTTGTGGACAACTGTCCACTTTTTTTGTATAATGAACTCAACCTGTTTGGTTTAGTTGCTATAAATTGTTACTTAAAGGGGGTACTGTTCGTTGGATGAATTATATTCAAGAGTAAGTGATATCACAAAACAAGCCCTGTATTCCTTTATGAAAGAGGCAGATGTTTCCACTCTGAACTATCACTTTCACTATTATTTTGACCATTGTATTGATGAAAATCAGATTCAGGTCATCAGTCATCATTTTTCAAACCATAAGATTGAAGGGTTGACAGTTATTGATAAACTAGGAACGAGTTTTTCCTATGAGCAGGACAATTCTGTAGCCAAGCGTAACTTTACCTTGTGTCATGAATTAGGCCACTTTATCTTGAAACACGATGGTTCTTATTTTACAGAGTCGGTGGATAATCAGGAATCTATTTTAGAGCGAGAAGCCAATGTGTTTTCAGCTATTGTTCTGATGCCTGATATTGTGCTACTATCCAAAATTTACTACTCTTGTGATTCTTTTCAAAAGGTCAAAGAGGATTTAGAAGTTTCAAAGCAGGCACTTTATTTTCGACTGATTGACTTGTTGAGAGTTTACCAAGTGGATACTGAATCAACCATCAAGCAGGCAGTAGATGAATATTTAGATGGTCAAAACGCTTCCCTTCACCATTACTTTCATCAACTAAAAGAAATATTGATTGAAGAGTTCAATCAATATCAACCCTCACTTATAGCACGAATTAAAAAGAGATTGAAACAAACCAATTTTGTTACAAGTCAAGAATTACCAGAATTGCTTGACCAGACAAGGTGGGACGAGATTAGAGCAGTAAAGAAATTCAAGGTATGGCTTGTTTACAATAAGGGAAAATCTTTAGCCTATGTGTGGGATAGCAACAAACTATCGGAGACTGAAGCCAGGAGAAAGGCAAATTTAGAACTATTAATCATGTGAGGTGAATCATGTATCAACCAGAAAAATTAAAAGCTCGGAGGAAAGAGTTAAGACTAACACAAAAAGATATTGCAGATAAGCTAGGAATTAGCTATCAAGCCTATTCTGCTTGGGAACGTGGAGTCAAAGAACCTTCTACTGAGAAAGTGACATTATTAGAGAAACTTTTGAACGTCCCAAAAGGCTATTTTACTGAGATAGAGATTGTCAGACTTTATAATATCCTATCACCCAATGGAAAAGAACAGGTTGTGTCTTATGCTCGTGACTTAGTTACAGAAGAGCAGAATAAGAAGGTAGTCTCAATTTCTGAACCACGTTATGAATATCGGGTCTATGAAGAAATGTCAGCTGGTCTTGGAGCCACTATTTATGGAGAAAAAGAATACGATACGGTCTACTATAAAGAGGAGTTAGGGCATGATTTCGCTTCTTGGGTATCAGGGGATTCTATGGAACCTAAATACCCTAATGGATCCGTTGCTCTCATTCGTGAAACAGGTTTTGACTATGATGGGGCAGTTTATGCGGTTGTTTGGAATGAGCAGACCTATATCAAGCGAATCTACTTGGAAGAAGATGGCTTACGCCTAGTTTCCATCAACAAGAAATACAAAGACAAATTTGCTCCTTATGACGATGATCCTCGGATTGTCGGAAAAATTGTCGGAAACTTTATACCTTTGGAGGACTAGACTATGGGAATCATTGACTATTCAAAAGAACCTGTCAGTGATATTGCCTTTATTGATATGAAGTCTTTCTATGCTAGTGTTGAATGTGTGGAGCGAGGACTTCATCCTCTTAAAACCTCCCTCTGTGTGATGAGTCGAGTGGATAATTCTGCTGGATTGATATTGGCATCATCACCTATGTTCAAGAAAGTATTTGGAAAAAAGAATGTTGGTCGGGCTTATGATTTACCCTTTGACGTCAAAACCAGAAAATTTTCTTACTATAACGCAAAAAAACAGGGACTTCCAACGAATCCAGACTTTGTTAGATATATAGAGGAATGGGCGAAGACTACTTTTATTGTCCCACCAAGAATGGATAAGTACATTGAGGTTAATATGGAAATACAGCGAGTTTTCCAAGACTATGGTAGCCCCAATGAAATATACCCTTATTCAATTGATGAGGGCTTTATTGACCTAACGACTTCTCTTAACTACTTTGTTAGCAATCAGACCATATCCCGAAAAGATAAGTTAGATATGATTTCTGCTAAGATTCAAAAAGATATTTGGCGAAAGACAGGCATTTATTCAACCGTTGGTATGTCAAATAGTAATCCATTACTTGCTAAGCTAGCCTTAGACAATGAAGCTAAGAAAATGCCCACCATGCGTGCTAACTGGTCTTATGAAGACGTAGAAAGTAAGGTTTGGGCAATTCCTAACATGACTGATTTTTGGGGAATTGGTCATCGTATGGAAAAGAGATTAAATGACTTGGGAATCTTCTCTATTAAGGAACTTGCTAATTGTAATCCCGACTTACTAAAAAAGTCTTTAGGAGTAGTAGGGCTACGTCTCTGGTTTTACGCAAATGGAGTAGACGAAAGTAATGTAAACACTCCATATAAACCAAAGAGCACAGGATTAGGTAACTCCCAAGTTTTACCGAGAGATTATGTCAAGCAACGGGATATCGAGATTGTCCTTCGAGAGATAGCAGAGCAGGTTGCTATTCGCCTTAGACGAGCAGGTAAGAAAACAACTGTTGTCTCTATTCATGTAGGCTATTCCAAACAGGAAAATAAAAAATCAATCAACACACAAAAAAAGATAGAACCAACTAATCATACGGACACGCTAACTAATGTGGTTTTACAGTTATTTCATCAGAAATACAGTTCAGGTGCCGTAAGGAACGTTGCCGTCAGCTATTCAGGTCTAGTGGATGAATCGTTTGGACTAGTTTCTTTATTTGATGATGTTGAAAAAATAGAAAAAGAAGAAAGGCTCCAATCAGCGATTGACAGTATCCGAGATCAGTTTGGATTCACTTCACTTTTAAAAGCCAATGCCCTTGAGTCAGCATCAAGAAGCATTGTTAGAAGTAAACTAATCGGAGGTCATTCTGCTGGTGGACTAGATGGTTTAAAATGATTGATCGTTCCTACTTGCCCTATCAGTCTGCCCGAGAATATCAAGACTCAGGTATGCAAAAGTGGATGGGCTTCTTTTTATCTGAACATACCACATCACTAGGAGAAGAGAAATATCGTGTCGATCTAACTAGTAACTTGAACAGAACAGAAAAATTATTGTTACTTTCTCAGCTTTATGTTGGGAATTTAAAGGGTCGCTTTATAGTCAAACAAAAAGCTCAAAAAGTAATTCTGATTGGCGAAGTTAGAGAAATTTCAGCAAAAGAAGTCTCCCTCGAGACTTATGAAGGATATCGATTGATTCAAGTGGAAGACTTCTTGAGTATCCAGTTATTAGAAGAGGTTATCTATGAGTAGAAAAGAACTATATGAGAATAAATTACAGATGGATTATTTCTCAGAAGACTATATCCGATTCGAAGAAGATTTCCAGAAATACTCAGCAATGAACATACCACTTACTTTTTTAGTTGATGATATTCTCAGAACTATGGCTATGAATCAGAAATACTACTTCAAACTTAATAAAGAGAATTCTAAGGATGGGCGAGATCATTATTTTTACTTTGATGTAATCTTAAATGAGAATAAATTGATCAGGAAGTTTAAATATTTGAAAGTGACATTTTGTATTTAGAAAAATTATAGTTTGATTCTAAGTAACTAATAGGTGTTTATTATTAATAATGGTATAATAAAGGATATCACAAAAAATGCATTAATGGAGTGGAAATATAGTATGAAGCCTTTTACAAAATGGGTTGGTGGAAAACGCCAGTTGTTACCACAAATACTTGGAATTTTACCTGATAAATTTAATAAGTACTATGAGCCTTTTGTAGGAGGAGGTGCTTTATTTTTTGAGCTAGCACCATCTAATGCAACGATTAACGATAACAACGAAGAACTTATTTTAGCATATAAGGTAATCAAGGAAAATGTTGAAGAACTGATTCAGTTGCTTAAGATACATAAGGAGAACAATTCAAAAGAATATTATTTGGATATTCGATCGGCGGATAGAGATGGCAGAATAGAAGTTATGTCTGATGTAGAACGTGCTGGGCGGATTCTATATATGCTGAGAGTTGACTTTAATGGTTTGTATAGGGTGAATTCAAAGAATCAGTTTAATGTGCCGTATGGGCGTTACAAGCGACCTAAGATCGTAGATGAGGATAATCTTCGCAATGTTAGTGAATACCTTAAAGACAACGATATAACCATTCTTAATACTGATTTTGAACTAGCAACAAAAGATGCAAAAAAAGGTGATCTGATTTATTTTGACCCCCCGTATGTCCCGTTATCCAAGACAGAGAGCTTTACAGGTTATACCTCTGATGGTTTTGGTTATGATGAGCAGGTTCGTCTTCGAGATTTGTTTATTGAACTAGATAGAAGAGGGGCATTTGTTGTATTGTCTAATTCGTCTGCTGATTTAGTTTATGAACTATATCAACCATTTGCTAAAGAGATTATTGCAGTGGATGCTACACGAATGATTAATTCTAAAGCTGATAAGCGTGGTAAAATCAAGGAAGTATTGATAACTAATTTCAATATTGAGGTATAAAATGAGCGAACTTAAACACGATGTATTTGATTATTTGAACATGACTGAAGAGGAAAAACTCGATTTCTTTATGGAGACTCGTTCTTCTCTTAGCTTTCTTGCTTCTTATTGGTTTAATTTTGAGAATGTTAGAAAAAACCTTGAGGAATATGATAATCCTGATCTTTATACTTTGGATTATTTAATTGGAAAGTCAGAGTTAGAACTAGAGAAATTCTTCAAGGAGAGACCGAATCTATTATTGTTTGTTCCAAAGTTGTTGGGAATTAGAGATAATAAATTTGAAAAACCTTTTAAGGATAAGATTTTGAAAGTGCAAGATGTTGATAAAGTTTATACTCTATGTTTTAAAGAAATTGAACTAGATAAAATTGATTTATACTTGCAGTTTGTAAAGGATAGTGGTTTGTCATGGGCGTTAAGAACAGGTTTAAAGAAATCGGTTCATGACTATGCTTTTGGTGTTGAAGCTGGTATGGATTCAAATGGTCGAAAAAACCGTAGTGGAGAAATGGGAGAATCCTATTTGGAAACCGTGTTGAATCAGATTGCAGAACAAACAGGTTGGATTGCACATGGGCAAACAACTGTAAGTACTTGTGAGGAATGGTATGGAATTAAACTAGACGATACTTTTGACAATAGACGATTTGATGGTTCCTTGTTTAATCCTACACGTAAGCAGTTATATTTGTTCGAGGTAAACAATTTCAATTCAGGCGGTTCCAAATCAAAAGCATCTGCGACTGAATTTAAAGATTTGCATGATCGATTTAGCCGTACTAATCACGAGTTTATTTATGTTACTGATGGAAAAGGATGGGACAGTGACAAATCTCATTTGAAGGAAGCGATGAAATATATCGGTAAGGTATTTAATTACAAGATGATTGAATCTAGTTACTTGACTGATTATCTTGGATTATAAAAAGTCCATCTTTTGATACGGTGGGAACTTTTAGCAATCTTTGGCTCAGTTTGTTATACTTTGAGTTAAGAAACCTAGATTTGCCAACCCATGGTTTACAAATGGTAGAATCTAAACTAAAATTTAGTGAAACATCTTTCAAAACACTTCCTCCCTATCCAAATTTGGATAGGGTTTTTCATCGTTTAAAATTTGTTTTAGTGTCTCAACGCTTTCCTTCAGGTGGAAAAGTTCGATTTTTCTTTTTCTATCATCAGTGCTGTTCTATATATTTTCGCAATAACGTTTGATGTGCCATAATGATTTTTGAATGTTATTTTCTTTTAAATTTTTTATGACTATATCATACTACAATCAATATCAAAATAGAATTTGTTTTCTAAACTATTCAAACTTTAACCTAAACTGTGCTAATGTATCAACGCTTTTAATTGGATAGCTTATTATTAGTTAATTTTAACTGAAGTCTAAAATTAGTTGTTGAAATAAAAAAAGCAAGCATTTATTGCTTGCTTAAGAAATTAAAGATTTCGCTCTTGAACTTTACGAAGTAGTTTTTCTTTGTCTTCTTTAAGTTCAAGTTGATGAATTTTAGCGTGGCAATTTGGACAAACTGCAATTGCATTTTCAATTGTGTCTTCACCACCTCTTGATAAGTACTCAATATGGTGAACATGTAAGAAAGGTTTACCTTTTACTTCAAAGGGAGCTTTATTATCACATAATTGACAAATTCCATTAGCAAGTTCTTTTACAAATTCTTTTATTGCAGGAGAACGTTCATAAGTCAAAGTTGATACTCTTCTAGAAAGCTGTTTATTTTTATTTGATTCGCTTTTTTCAATTGCTAATTCTCTAATTTCTTGTGCATTCTTACGTAATATTGCTTTTTCTAATTTTTCTTCATTTTTTATTAATGTATCATTATTTGGGCAATACTCTAAGGTTTTTAATTTTAGAGGGAATTTATAGACAATACGCTTATTATTATTTTTATCAGGTTCAGTTTCTTTGTAGGGTGTGCCAGCAAGCTCAATTATACCTGCATAGGTATACTCTGTGTCTTTAAAGACTTCAAATAAATGCACAGTAACACCGTTGTTAACCGATTCCTTTAAAGTTCTATTCTGAGCAAAATCAAGTTTTTGATCACCTACTTGCCCCATTCCAGTATAGTGAAGTATATCATCTTCCCATGTATCATGGTAAACAGATTTACCTGTTTGTTTTGATATGAGTACGAGAGTATTAGTTGTATTTGACTTTCTCATACCACCTTGTTTGGAACATTTAAAAACTTTAGCAATAACATCATTAGTATAGATGCTATTTATTTTCAAATCATCTATAGTTTTGATATTACTAATATTCTGAGTATTTGTCATAAAAACCTCCCAATTATACTACTAATTGTAGTATACCATAATTTGAATACATATGTTAAATTCTAGAGTTCAGTAGTTCTACTTGTTTTTTATATATAAATTTAATTTTTGTAAAGAAGAATGCGCTATTAAATGGAGAAAATCTATACACATTGGATGGATTATTTTAAAACGACTTCGATTTTCTAAGCCGTTTTAAAATGAGTTAAATTCTGTGCTAATGTTTATTAGTCTATTTTTGGATAATTCTACACATTCAGATTCTTTCTCTATACCAATAAAATTACGATTAATTTTTTTACAAGTTGATAAAAAATAGGGAAAGTCAGCAATAATACAATCAATAGTTTGTTTTTAAATTATTTTAAAAGCTTCGAATGTATTACCATCGATTAGGATGGTAGAATCATTATTGTAGTATAGTGATAAGGTATTGGCGACTATTTTATTTTGTTTAATAAATTCCATGGTCATAATTTGTGACTATTATTTCTGTACTTGTTCTATTTCTTGGATCGCTATTAATCATTCGTTTAGCATCAACAGCTTCAATAGTAAAATCTTGATAAAGCTCTCTAATCAACTCAGTATTATGGTTTGTTAAAATACAGTATACTCCTCTTTCGGAAAGTGCTCTATAAACTTCTGAAAGTCTAATATGTTCATCGATACTGAAACCTTCTCTAGTATACGAATCAAATGATTGCGGATTTAAGGGGGCATAAGGCGAGTCAAAGAAAACGAGGTCTCCTTCTTGAGCATTTTCAACAGTTAATTCAAAATCTTGATTATATATTGCTACATGTCTTAGGAAAGCGGAAACTTCATCAATGTTTTTTTCGTTGTAAAGATTAATAGTAGTTTTTTGATTAGATGGGACATTGAAGAAGCCCTTTTGATTTACTCGATAAAGTCCATTGAAACATGATTTATTTAGATATATAAACAAAGTAGTTTTTCTGATTAAATCGTCCGTAGAAAATATGAGGTCATTATATTCACTTCTCTTTGTATAGTAGAATTCTTTGACTCTGTCCTTGTCTCCAATACGGTTATGTTCTTCCTGGATTACATTTAGTTGCTCTTTTAATTCATCAGGAAAATCTCTTATTGTTTCGTATGCTTCTATTAATGCATGATTATTATCACTTATTATTGATGGAATATGTGCAAAGTCTAGTAGAAGAGCTCCACCTCCAATAAATGGTTCATAGTAACTATTAAAAACAGCTGGGATTCTGCTTTTTATTTCTGATAAGAGTTGGCGTTTACCACCAGCCCATTTTACAAAAGGTTGCATAGTGTATACTCCTTATACAATAAATTTCGGAATGCGTAACATATATGATAACAAAAAAATAATCTAATGAGAAAAGAATAGAAAAAAAATAAAAAGTGATCTATAATAGATCAAGCTTATGTTTAAAATAATTCGAAAATTGGAAGAGATAAACAAAATTACAAGAAACTCATATAGCGTTAAATCTATTTAAACGTTTAAGTTTCAGAAAACTAGAATTATGCGAACAAGACACAGGTTTACCGATTAAAACTAAAATAGAAGAAGTGTGGCATAGTGATTTATCTAATGAGGCTGAAGTAGAAGGAATTTTGAAACTTAAAAATGGCAAAGAGTTAGTTGATAAAGTAGGTTATTGAGATTATACGGTTCCAATTGTCTTAAATTATTAATTAGGTATAGTTTCATATTTTTTTAAATATTCAACTTGAGTTAGAAGTCTTTATGGATGATGGATATAAACCTAATCTAATAACTTTAATACTATGTCATATAACAATGTAGAAGTGGAAACTATGACTAAGAAGAGAAATGTATCTAAAGCAAATATTTCTGATCAGGAGTGGAGAAAAATCTTCAATGACTATAACATTATCAAAGAAATTAAAACAAAAGGGAAGTACGAAATTGACTCAAAGGTTATAAAAAAGTATAGAGAATCAAGACTAATGGCTAAGTGGGATTACACAGATAGTTTGCCTCTAATTTTTAAGGAAACTAAAGTAAATATATTACCAATTAGTAGAAGTTCGTATTCATTAGGACAGTTCTTGCTTTATGAAAAATTTCCAGAAGATATTGATACGGTAACTGATATTACCACTATTCATTTAGATGACTTTGAAACTATCAATATAAAAAAGATTTCCAGTGAAGCTACTGCGATTAACATTCTACAATTATCCGGAATTTTAGAAGATTTTTTAAAATTGCCAGAGAAAGAAAAACTTCACAACACTTTTAATGGAAGGATGTCTTCTGGAGAGTTTAATTTTAAAGTAAATACTATAAAAAATAAGTCGATCAAGATTAAAGTAAAGAATGCACAAATCGAAATTGATGGTGGTTTTGAAAGTGAAAATAATGTTGTAATTCTTGAAGCAAAAAATTCATTGAATTCTGATTTCAATATTAGACAACTATATTATCCATACCGCCTCTGGTCTAATAAGGTAAAAAACCAATTAGATTAATTTTTTCAATTTATTCAAATAAAATATTTAGACTTTTTGAATATAAGTTTGAAGATAAGGGAAGTTATTCATCAATAAAACTCGTTGCTAAAAAAAATTATTCCTTGGAAGACACTAGTATTACGATGGAGGAACTGGAGGAAGTCCACTCTAGGGTTATTAATATTCAGTTTGATGATAAAAATAAAACAACCCCCCGGTTTCCACAAGCAGATAAATTTGAACGAGTTATTAATTTGTTGGAAAGATTGTATAGGGGTGATATGAGTGGTGAAGAAATTGAGAACTATATGAAATTTACATATATAAAAAAAGGATTATTGCTATAATGCAGGTAAGTATCTAGAACTATTTGAAAAATATAAGACTGAGGAAGGTGTTATTAAATATAGACTCTCAAAGTTAGGAAAAACAATTTATAGAATGAATTATAAAGAGAGGCAACTAAAATTAGTTGAACAGATTTTCTCACATAGGATTTTCAATGAATTATTTGAAGAATATATTCGTAATAAAGATTTTCCAACTAAGAAAAAAGTTAAAGAATTGATACGTAAATATAACAAATGCAGTGATGAAGTGGGAAAAAGACGTGCTTCTACTGTTTTGTCTTGGTTATCTTGGGTAATTAATTTAGATAAAACAAAAGGAGATAAAAAGGATTGAATATTCAAAAGCCTAGTATTGTTTTTAAAAAAAGAAAGGGAGTATAAAATGTGGGGTAGTTCGCCGAAGATTAAGCAAGAGGAAATGTATCATGTAAGATATATATATGTTTCATCAGCAAATCATCCAATTGTATACAATAAGGGAAAGAAAGATGATTTTCAAGTACGCATTATAGAAGGTGATTTTGCATATGCAATGAATGATGCAGATTATTTTGAAGTAATCAACGAATATACTGACGAGACAACTAGGGAATTTTTAAAAGATGTTGTTAACAAATTAACAAGAAAAGTTGATATTCTATTTGATGATCGTTATAATTCGCTTGAACAAATAAATACAGAAATACAATGTGAAAATCTAGATGTAGTAAAATCTGTTGGATATAATACCATTCTTTTAACTAAAATAGTTCGTAATTTTGTAGCATGGTTAAAAAATGAGCTAAAAGAAAGAAATATAAAGGATACGGAATCGAAATTAGAAGAAGCATTTGTTGTTATTTTTTTAGCTATGATAAGTGAATGGTATTATATTTCAAACATTAAAAAAAATACGAATAAAAGAAATATGTCTATCTGGCAGCATAGAGTTAAGACTATTGGTTTGTATCAAGTAATAGATGGGATATTAAGTCCACTTGATGCATCGAATTGGTCTAAATGTAAGTCACGTCAATCTATTTCTAAAGAATTGGAAAAATTGGGATTAAATAAAATGGAATGTCAACTAGGGGAATTATCAGAAGAGGAATACACTGAACTAAATAACCAGTGTGCTAGTTTATTTAGCAATTAGTAAGTTATGAAAGATTGTTATACAAGGACTGAGAATTTTCTGAAAATAATTTAAAAAAGGAGTGAAAAAGTGAACGAGATAAAAGAGATAAAAGAGACTCCAATATATAAATTGGTCAATAAAATTTTTATTAAACCGAGTAATTGGCTTAATAAAAATATTAAAGCCCCACTTAAATGGGCAATTAAAAAACTAATTAATCATTTTTTCGTTTTAAGAACGTTATTATTTCCGTTTAGATTACTTAACCAAGAATTCTTTTTAGCAATATGGATAGTAACTACTTTATTTGGTGGTCTCTTTACCCTATTTGCAGATGTTTTACTAGGAATACCTAAAGCTGTAGAGGAAACGATTCAAACAGGAAATATTTATATTTTTTCTATTACTTTATTAATACCAACAATAGCAGATTGTTTATTATTTTTTTATGCGGAAGAAAAGTATAGAGAATATATAGAAAATAAACAAAATGAATTTCAAACTGATAAAATAGAAAAAGAAATGGTACCGCTCTTGAATATAGATAAAATTACAAAATATGTAATAGTAATTTTATCACTTTCATTTTTAGTTATCGTTATATCTATGTTTCTATATCTAGGAAAATATAAGAGTGAAGCGACTCCTCAAATAGTATCAGCAATCTTATCAGTCTATATTTCATTCTATTATTATTGTTTAAATCGTGTTAGTCAATATAAGCATAACTACGAAGATGAAAAGTCTTATACTCAAGATGAAGATGAAGAGATGGAAAAAATAAGAGATAAGAATGATGATGTGAATTTGAGTAATGATAATAAACAAATTAATGATTTCAAAACATTATTAAAGAGGGTAATCCATAGAAATGAACCTTTGAAGGCCCACGAAACAGCTGTAAAGAATCATGTACAAACGAGACTAAAAGATGATTGGGATAATGCAAGAGATGAACTTGACAATATTGCGAAGGGGGCATTAAATGAATCACCCAGAAATCTAGATGGAGGAGAATAAGAATTGGATAGAATAAACTTGATTGAAATTGAGCAACCTATTGGAACATTTTATTTAGGAAAAATGAATTCTAATACGATTATCAAACACTATGTTGTTAATGACAGATACTCAAAAAATGGTGTTCAACGAGAAGTATCAAAAAAAAGAGTAAGTGAAATAGCGAATTATTGTAAAGATCCGGATGCTGCATTCCCTACACCGATTATTATATCAGTTAAAACGAGTGATTTTCAGCAGGATAATGGTGCACTTATAGAAGTGAGTGAGGGAGATAGGATTGTTATGCAAGTTTCACCTTCACTTGGAAAAGTATTTGAGATAATTGATGGTCAACATAGGATTCAAGGAATTGAAAAAGCTCAAAATGATTTTAATTTTTCTTGTGATATGGTCGTTGTATTTATGTTAGATTTGACTGAAGAAGAAAAAGCTTATGTCTTTTCTACGATAAATAGTAATCAAGCTAAAGTGAATAAATCTTTAATTTATGATTTGTTTGACTTAAGTACGAAAAGAAGTCCATTCAAGACAAGTCACTATATAGCAAGGATGATGAATAAGGAATATAATTCACCTTTTTATCATAGATTAAAGATGTTAGGGAAGAAGCAAACTGACGAGGCTACTCTCTCTCAAGGAACATTTGTTAATGGAATGTTAAGACTAATATCGAAAAACCCTCAAGAGGATATGATAGCTATAAAAAATGGAGAACCATTAAATGATGACCCCAGATACCCATTGAGAAAATTTTTTATTGATGAAAACGATTCTAAAATTTTTAAGATAATAACTGACTACTTCAGTGCGATTAGCTCTGTATTTAACGAAGAATGGAATTCGAATGACTATATTTTGACAAAAACGACTGGATACTTAGGATTGATAATGCTATTTCCAAAACTATATGAGTATAGCAAACAAGATAGTTTGCCTATGTATGATTTTTTTGAGAAATCGTTTAGAAAAATTCAGGCCGGACTATTGCAAGAAAACAAAAATTTAACATCAAAGTACTACGTTTCGGGTGTTAAAGGCCAAAAAGACTTAGCTATTGACTTTTTAAAAATCCTCTTAGATGTATCTGATAATTAATTATAACGAAGTTAAGATATTAAATTCATTAAATAAGCTGGAAAAAATATTACATGGTTCCCATTATAGCAGCAATTAATTTTATGAGATGCTAGTGACTTGTCTTGTTCAATTAAAAGAATTTTCAAGAAAATAGAAGCATGCGTGTAATGACTAGAAGGAGTTTAATAATCAAACTGGAATTTCCTTGATATAATTTCCTCAATACTTATTTTTGATATTTCAAGCAAGTATAGATGTCTAAAGATGTTGTTATAAAGCCATTTTATAATTAAAAAAAACTATCTTTCACAAACCAGGCTTGAAAAAAGCTCGTAAAGCATCACAATTTAGTAAACGTTAATCAATAAGATTATATCAACGTTTATAGACATTCAAGAGATATTTCTTGGGTGTCTTTTTTTGTTTTGTTTAAAAATTTAAAAACTATGGGAAATAGCAGGATATCAGTGCTTCTCAGAGTTTTCATTATGTAGTCTTCAATATCTAAATTTCAGATGTCAACATCGCTAATAAGGTTTATCTGTTTTTTGGTGCACCAAAAATGGTGCGTATCTCTTTTTTTTGCTATAATAGAAATAAGTAAAAGGAGGGCTCTCATGATTGGAGAAAATATAAAAATATTACGTAAAACACATGATCTCACCCAACCTGAATTCGCAAAGATTATTGGCATCTCTCGAAATAGCCTGAGCCGTTATGAGAATGGAACAAGTTCAGTTTCGACAGAATTAGTAGATCGTATCTGCAAAAAATTTAATGTTTCCTATCTCGATATCGTAGGGGAGGAAAAAATGCTCACACCAGTAGAAGATTATCAGTTAACATTAAAAATAGAATTGATAAAGGAACGAGGAGCGAATATCTTAGCACAACTTTATCGTTTTCAAGATGAACAAGGAATTGAATTTGATGATAGTGCTAATCCTTGGGTTCTAATGAGCGATGATCTTTCTGATTTGATTAACACGAAGATTTATCTCGTTGCTACTTTTGAGGAAGTAGAGCGATATAATGGCTATTTGGATGGCATTGAACGTGTGCTAGAACAAGCTAGTCATCTAGTGGTGGCTTAATGAAATTAGATAAATTTAGCCAGGGTGACTTTATTAAAGCCTCTAATCGACTCGTTCGTTCTTTAACTCGTGGAAAAACAACTTCATCTCAGCCCAAGGCTATTTTGCTCGGTGGACAGAGTGGTGCTGGTAAGACAACGATTCATCGTATTAAACAAAGGGAATTTCAAGGAAATATCATTATAATTGATGGAGATAGTTATCGCTCTTTTCACCCGAACTACCTTGCTCTACAGGAAAAGTATGGTAAAGATAGTGTGGATTATACCAAAGTATTTGCAGGCCAAATGGTTGAATATCTTGTAGATGAGTTGAGTAAACAAGGTTATCATTTATTAATCGAGGGTACCTTGAGAACGACCGAAGTCCCTCGGAAAACAGCACAATTATTGACAACTAGAGGCTATCAAGTATCACTAGCACTGATTGCGACTAAGCCAGAATTGTCCTATATCAGTACTTTGATACGTTATGAGGAGCTCTACGCCATAGATCCTAGTCAGGCTAGAGCGACTCCTAAAGCACACCATGATGGAATTGTAGAACATTTGGTTGATAACTTACGGGAGTTAGAAAAGGATGAACTTTTTAGACAGTTTCAAATTTATCAAAGAGATCAATCGTGTGTTTATGATTCGCAGGTAGACGAAACCTCAGCAGCAGAAGTTTTACACGAATGCCTATTTGGAAAATGGAACACGGTGGAAGAAGGGATGTTGAAGATAGGGCAGGAAAGGTTGAGGGAATTAGGTGATAATTTATAAGTGACGCAGGGGTAATTTATGAGTACACTAAAAAAGTATTCTATTTCCATAAATCGACAGTAATAGTTTTTTATAGAAGCTAAGGATTTATTGTCTAGAGAAACCCAAATTGTATTAATTGATGAATTTGAAAAAGTAAATACTGCTTTATACAATGCTTTTATCAAATGTTTGATGAGGGAGAGTTGGAAGATATAAATTACTTGGTAGATGTTTCTATAGGGTAAAATTCACACCATTTAACTGAAACTTATTCAAATTAGTTGTAAATTTATTTTCAGGAAACACGGTGAAACGTTGATTTTAAAGGAATGACGAAACTTGTCAAAATATAAATGTATCAAACAAGGCTTGAAAAAAGCTCGTAAAGCATCACAATTCTCAAAAAGTTAATCAATACGATTATATCAAGGTTTACAGACATTCAAGAATTATCTCTTGGATGTCTTTTTTGTTTCAAAAAATTAAAGTTCACCCCAAAATTCACCCTAAAAATGATAGATGGTGTCGTTCCTGAGACGTTTTTGTACTCTCAAGATTTAAGTAGCTATACAAAGTTTAGCTTGAAGTATGAACGTTTTGGTATAGGAGGCATTCACTTTTTTAACACTTCTTAATTCGATGATTATAATATATGTTTTAAAATGGCAATCATTTTGATATAATTGTAGATGAAAAAATGAAAAGAGGATAACATTATGTCTTTCGCTGATTTAGAAAATTTATTGCCGGATGAAGAAATTTTGATGGAGGGATTTGCTAATTGGAATACGACTTTAAATTCAAAAGGTGGTAAGCTGTTCTTAACAAATAAAAGAATTATTTTTAAAGCTCACTTAATCAATTTTGGGAAAAAGTATTTTGAATGTTACTTAGATGAAATTTATGTTGAAAAAAATACAATCACAATATTTGTTGTTTCTAATTTAATCTCTTTTACAATTAGTTTTAGAACGAAAAATGGTGAAGAACATTCGTTTGTAGTTACTAGGGGGGATAAAGATTTATGGATTTTTAAAATTAGTGAAGCTGTATTAAATACAGTTCAATCTAATCTATCAGTTCCGAGTGAGTTATCTGAAACTGAAAAACAAGAGATTAAATCTAATGTAGGTGTGGTTTGTTGTGGAGGTTGTGGAGGCTTTGTTGTTTCTGTTGCTGGCCAACCTACAAAATGTAATTACTGTGGTCGTTTAATCTAATAGGAGAAGATAATGGGACTAATAAAGACAACTATTGACAGTGTATCAGGAGTTTTGGATGATCAGTGGAAAGAATATTTTTATTGCGATAGCTTGCCTGCTACAGTATTAATAAAAAAAGGTTTAAGTACAAGAAAAACACACGAAGATAATATTATAGCTAACGGAAGTATAATTGCTGTTAATCAAGGTCAGTGTGCTCTTATAATAGAAGATGGAGAAATAATAGATATCGTTTCGGAACCTGGACAGTTTATTTGGGATTCTTCAACCTCTCCATGTGTTTTTACTGGGAATCTTAAAGATAGTGTTAGGGAATCATTTAGAGAAATTTCTAAGCGCTTTCAATTTCAAGGAACTACTGGTAAGGACCAGAGAATTTATTTTATTAATTTGAAACTAATTGAAAATAATCTCTTTGGCACTCAAACCCCCATTGCTTTTAGATTTGTGGATATCTATATCAATGCGGATTTTGATTTACATATTCAATGTAGAGGTCGTTTTTCTTACCAAATTATTGATCCTATTAAATTTTATTCTAATATCGCAGGTAACGTTGAAGATGTTTATCATTCAAGTGAGATTTGTGAACAACTGAGGGCAGAGTTCATGAATTCGTTTTATATTGCGCTAAGTTCAATTTCCTCGATTGGTATGAGACCAAGTGAGTTATTAAAATATACTAATATTATTGTGAATGAAATGAATAGCAATATGGAGGATTCTTGGGGAAATTTAAGAGGAATTAAATTAATATCAATTGCATTTGAAGCAATTAATTTACCTGATGAAGAACAAAAAATATTGACAAATTTACAAGAGAAGAGGGCGTATTCGACTCAAGATGTTGCTCTTGGTCACTTTAATCAAGCACGTGGAGATGCTTTGAGAATGGCTGCTTCAAATGAAAATGGGAATATTTTAGCATTTGCTGGAGTTGACATAGCAATGAATAAGGGAGAAGAAATCACTCGTTCACTAGAAACTAATCAAGATTTAAAAAATAATTCAATAGAATTAAGATTACAGCGATTAGACCTACTAAAAGATAAAATTTCTCAGGAAGCTTACGATAAAAAAATAGAAGAAATATTAAGTGAAATCTAAATATGACTTATCTTCATCAGTACTTCTGTAAATTCATATTGTCATAATATATATTTGAACAAGCAAAGATTTTTAAATAAACATTTACCGTTCTTTAGATGTAAATCATGTAAAATTAGGTACTACTTATAAAAGATATTAATTTTCCTTTACTAAGAAATTCCACTATTTCGATTAAACTTATTCAAATTTTATGAAATTAATCAGTAGATATAGTTCCGAAAATCCTTGGTATTGCGCCGTTTTTAGTTCAAGTAAAAACAATACTTTCCAAACCAGGTCTTAAGAAAGCTCGTAAAGCATCACAATTCTCAAAACGTTAATCAACACGATTATATCAACGTTTACAGACATTCAAGAATTTACTCTTGGATGTCTTTTTTGTTCAGAATAGATAAGTGGTACTGTTTAAACTTGATTTTCCCAGTGGACAATCGTTCACTTTTTTTATATAATAAAACTAAACCAAATTGGTTGAGTTTTGAAAATGTAAGCTCAACCATCGATGTGTCTTTCTAAGGGAGATAATTTCCATTAAAGCATCACACTAGGAGGTGAATCATGTACCAACCAGAAAAACTCAGGGCTCGGAGGAAAGAGCTAAAACTGACACAAAAAGAGATTGCAGAGGAATTAGGGATTAGTTTTCAGGCTTACTCCGCTTGGGAGCGTGGCATCAAGGAACCGTCCCAGGAGAAAGTTGCTCAGCTGGAGAAGATTTTAAAAGTGGCAAAAGGGTATTTTACTCAGATTGAGATTGTTCGTCTCTACAATAGCCTCTCCAAGCAAGGGAAGGACAAGGTTGTGCTCTATGCTCGCAACCTGGCTCAAGAAGAACAAACTCAGAAGGTGGCGACCATGCCAGAGCGTCTCTACGAATATCGTGTCTATGAACGCATGTCAGCAGGGATCGGGGCTTCGGTTTATGATGATCGGAATTTTGATACGGTTTACTTTAATGAGGAACTAGCCCACGATTTTGCTTCCTGGGTGGCTGGGGACTCCATGGAACCTAAATATCAAAATGGTTCCGTGGCTTTGATTCGAGAGACCAGATTTGATTATGATGGGGCGGTTTATGCAGTGGTTTGCAACAACCAGACCTATATCAAACGGGTTTATCGTGAGGAAGATGGCTTGCGTCTGGTCTCTATCAATCCTAAATACAAGGATATTTTCATCTCCTATGAGGAAGATCCTCGGATTGTGGGGATTATTGTTGGGAATTTTGTGCCAATGGAGGGCTAGCCTATGGGCTATTTTGATTATTCCAGAGAGCCCAAAAGTGATATTGCCTTTGTCGATATGAAATCCTTTTATGCCAGTGTCGAGTGTGTGAGAAGGGGCTTGCATCCGCTGAAGACCTCACTTTGTGTTATGAGTCGCGCGGATAATTCAAATGGTCTTATCCTAGCCTCCTCTCCCATGTTTAAGAAGATTTTTGGCAAGTCAAATGTTGGGCGTGCCTATGATCTTCCCTTTGATATCAAGACACGTAAATTTTCCTACTATAATGCCAGAAAGCAGGGGTTGCCTACAGATTCAGATTATGTTCGCTACATCGAAGATTGGGCCCAAGTCACCTTGATTGTCCCTCCTCGGATGGACGAGTACATAGCGGTCAATATGGAAATCCAGCGAATCTTTCAAAACTATGGTAGTCCAGATGATATTTATCCCTACTCTATCGATGAGGGATTTATTTATCTGACTAGTTCGCTCAACTATTTCATCCCAGACAAGAATCTCTCTCGCAAAGACAAGCTGGATATGCTTTCTGCTCGCATCCAGAGGGATATTTGGAGGCAGACAGGAATCTACTCTACAGTGGGTATGTCCAATGCCAATCCCTTACTGGCCAAGTTGGCTCTGGATAATGAGGCCAAGCACACCCCGACCATGAGGGCCAACTGGTCTTATCAGGATGTGGAAGAGAAGGTCTGGGCCATTCCCAAGATGACGGATTTTTGGGGGATTGGCAGGCGGATGGAGAAACGCTTGCATGCTCTGGGGATTTTTACCATCAAGGAATTGGCAACCAGCAATCCCGACCAGCTAAAGAAAGCTCTCGGTCAGGCTGGCCTGCATTTGTGGTTTCATGCTAACGGGATTGATGAGAGTAATGTTCATAAACCCTATAAAGCCAAGTCCCAAGGCTTGGGAAATTCTCAAATCTTGCCGAGAGACTACGTGAAGTTACGGGATATTGAAATTATTCTCCGAGAAATGGCGGAGCAGGTGGCTATTAGATTGAGAAGGTCTGGCAAGAAAACAACCCTTGTCTCTATCTATGTCGGTTTCTCTAAACAGGAGGTTAGGCCGTCTATTCACACACAAATGAAGGTCGAACCTACCAATAATACAGCTATCTTAACGGATTATGTTTTGAACTTATTTCATAACAAATACACTTCTGGGGCGGTCAGAAGTGTCGGAGTCAACTATTCAGGATTTGTAGACGAGTCCTTTGGTTTGATCTCCCTCTTTGATGATGTTGATAAGTTAGAAAAAGAAGAAAGGCTCCAGACGGCCATTGACTCCATTCGGGAACAATTTGGTTTCACTTCTCTCTTAAAGGCCAATGCACTGGAAGAAGCCTCTAGGAGTCTTGCCAGAAGCAAGCTGATTGGGGGACATTCTGCTGGAGGATTAGATGGATTAAAATGATTGATCGTTCTTATTTACCTTTTCAATCTGCGCGAGATTATCAAGATCCAGGTATGCAGAAGTGGATGGGATTTTACCTCTCAGAACACACCAGTTCGCTCAGTGAAGAAAAAAAACGTGTTGATTTTTCGATAGATTTGGACCCAGTTGAGAAACTACATTTACTTTCTCAGCTTTATATTAGCCAGCTAAAGGGATGCTTTGTGGTTAAGGAAAAGAGGCAGAAGGCGACTATCATCGGTGAGGTAAGAGAGTTATCACATCAGACTCTATCTATTAGGACAAACGAGGGATATAGGTTAATAGAGGTTGCAGATGTCCTCGAAATTCGACTGTGGGAGGAGGGAGTTTATGACTAGAAAAGAGCTGTATGAAAACAAACTGCAGATGGATTATTTTTCAGATGACTATATTCGTTTTGAAGAGGATTTTCAAAAATACTCTGCCATGAACGTACCCTTGACTTTCTTGATTGATGACATCCTACGAACCATGGCAATGAATCAGAAGAACTACTTTGTCTTAAATAAGGAAAATGCCAAGGATGGGCGGGAGCATCGTTTTTATTTTAGGGTGGTAACGGAAAAAGCGTGTCCCAGAAATAGGACCTATGTATATGTTGGGGTTAAAAATAGTGACCAGTAGGCTAGGTGTGTTAGAATGAAGGTATTGGGCAGATATTGTCCTTGTAACAACGTAATAAAATAGAATAGGAAGTAAACTATGCTAGGAACAATTATAGGAGATATTGTCGGTTCTCGTTTTGAGTGGGACAATCATAAAAGTAAAAATTTTGATTTGTTTACCTCGGATTGTTCACCAACTGACGATAGTGTAATGAGTTTAGCAGTTGCTAAGGCGTTGTTGGCTAGTAAGGAAGATTGGAGTCATCTTTCGGAAAATGCTGTTAAGTACATGCAAGAGATTGGGAGAGACTATCCAAATTGTGGATATGGTGGGAATTTTTTCTATTGGATTCTGTCTGATAATCCGCAGCCTTATGCTAGCTATGGTAATGGGGCTGCGATGAGAATCAGTGCAGTCGGTTTTGTAGCAGATAGTATAGAGCAAGTAAAATACTTGTCACAAGCAGTGACACAAGTGAGTCATAATCATCCTGAGGGGATCAAAGGAGCAGAAGCAGTTGCAGTAGCTATTTTCTTGGCTCGAAAGGGTTATGGTCTTTTTGAAATCAGAGATTATATCGATGAAAACTACTATCCCATGGACTTTACTTTAGATAAAATCAGAGATTCTTATACATTTGACGTTACTTGCCCAGGCTCTGTTCCCCAGGCTTTCCAAACTTTTTTCGAGTCAACTAGCTTTGAAGATGCTGTCAGAAATGCCATTTCTATAGGAGGAGATAGTGATACTATTGCAGCCATCTGCGGAGGACTTGCAGAAGCTTATTATGGTCTTTCTGACGAGATTAGACAAGAAGCCCTATCTTTTTTAGATAATCGTTTACTTGAAATTGTTGTTGAATTTGAAAATACTTATCCCAAATAATCATTCTGTTTTATATATACTAAGGCATCCATATAAATTTATGGATGTTTTTTGATTTATATATAGAAAAAGAGAAGACCGCTGGTCTTCTCTTTGGGGGAACTAGAATCATTGAAAAGAATTAAGTAAAGATTTTAATTAGTCTTTGAAATTCTTTTGGAAGATGAGTAGAGACAATACTGAAGTAATAGCAGCCAAGAATAAGAAGGCATTTGCTTCTTGCTCTCCAGTTTCTGGGAGTTGTTTTTCCTTGTCTTGTTTAACTGTAGTAGCAACAGGTGCTTTTTCATCTTTTCTTGGTGAATCTTCTGTTACAACTGCAGGAGCTGGTTTTTCAGTTTCTCTAGGTAGAACATACTCAGGGAGAGTCACAACTGGTGGTGCCTCTGTTCCTACAGAACTTTGTTTAGTTCCAACCTCAATTACTCGATCTAGAGCTGGAGTTGATTTGGTTTGGACTACCTTGCGATTGCTACCATCTACTTCGACATACTCGATTATAGCACCATCTTTCCCTTCTGCTAGAACTTGTTCTTTCCCTTTGTCTAATTGTGGATTTTCGCGACGGATAGTCTTGAATGGTACTGCCTTCTTAACAATATCCAAACTTGGGAGCTGGAAGACAAGTTCTTTAACCCCCTCTTCAGGACTTGAAGAAGTAATTGGTTTTTCAGGTTCTTTTGGTAGAAGGTACTCAGGAAGAGTCACAACTGGTGGCGCATCTGTTCCTACAGAACTTTGTTTAGTTCCAACCTCAATTACTCGATCTAGAGCTGGAGTTGATTTGGTTTGGACTACCTTGCGATTGCTACCATCTACTTCGACATACTCAACTAGCAGGCCGTCTTTCCCTTCTGCTAGAACTTTCTCTTTTCCTTTATCTAAGTTTGGATTTTCGTGACGGATAGTCTTGAATGGTATCACCTTATTGACAATATCCAAGCTTGGAAGTTTAAAGACAAGGTCCTTGACTCCCTCTGCAGGACTTGAAGAAGTAATTGGTTTTTCAGGTTCTTTTGGTAGAAGGTATTCAGGAAGAGTCACAACTGGTGGAGTATCTGTTCCCACAGAACTTTCTTTAGTCCCAACTTCAATCACTCGGTCTAGAGCTGGAGTTGATTCAGTTTGAACTACCTTACGATTGTGGTCATCTACTTCGACATACTCGATGATAGCACCATCTTTCCCTTCTGCTAGAACTTGTTCTTTCCCTTTGTCTAATTGTAGATTTTCGCGACGGATAGTCTTGAATGGTACTGCCTTCTTAACAATATCCAAACTTGGGAGTTGGAAGACAAGCTCTTTAACCCCTTCTTCAGGACTTGAAGAAGTAATTGGTTTTTCAGGCTGTTTTGGTTCAACTGGTTGTTCTGACTGGCTAGGTTGCAATTGCTTGATTTGTTCAAGAGCGTTGTTAAGGGCTTTGTTGACATCTTCTTGAGTCTTCGCTTCTTGGATAGCTGCGATTGCTTTATCAGTAATTTCAACTAATTTTTTCTTAGCATCGTTGTTAGTACCAAGTTCAGCTACTTTTTTCTCGATAGCTTCAGTCAGGCTAGCCATAGCCTTATCATAATTGATTTCCGGCTGTTCCGGTTGTTTTGGTTCAACTGGTTTTTCAGGTTGGCTAGGTTGCAATTGCTTGATTTGTTCAAGAGCCTTATTGAGGGCTTTATTGACGTCTTCTTGAGTCTTAGCATCTTGGATAGCTGCGATTGCTTTATCAGTAATTTCGACTAATTTCTTCTTAGCCTCGTTGTTAGTACCAAGTTCAGCCACTTTTTTCTCAATAGCTTCAGTCAAGCTAGCCATAGCCTTATCATAATTGATTTCCGGCTGTTCCGGTTGATTCGGTTCAACTGGTTTTTCAGGTTGGCTAGGTTGCAATTGCTTGATTTGTTCAAGAGCCTTATTGAGGGCTTTATTGACGTCTTCTTGAGTCTTAGCATCTTGGATAGCTGCGATTGCCTTATCAGTAATTTCGACTAATTTCTTCTTAGCCTCGTTGTTAGTACCAAGTTCAGCCACTTTTTTCTCGATAGCTTCAGTCAAGCTAGCCATAGCCTTATCGTAATTGATTTCAGGCTGTTCCGGTTGTTTTGGTTCAACTGGTTGTTCTGGGCTCGTTTCGTCTCCAGGTTTTTGGTAATTTTCATCTTTGCTAAGAATATCTTGCAAAGTAGTGACTGTTGACATCACATCTTGTACATTTACCGTATCAGAACTTAATTGTGCAGTGAGTTTATCAAGATTAGACTTGAACGCTTGGCGTGCAGTTGCAGTATCTTTCAATCCAGTAGGATTAAAGTTAGACAAATCTTCTTTCCATTTAGAGATAGATTGAAGGATTTCTGCTTTGCTGTATAGCTCGCTGCCTTCGCCTTTTGTAATGAATTGATCCACTTGCATACCGATATTTTTGGTCAAATCATTCTTGTCAGGGTCTAGTTGGAGAGTTACTGCGTGCAAGTTTTCATCAAGTCCTTTTAGGCTGACTAGAGTCTGGTCACCTTGACGGTTAGCGGCATGACCGCTAAAGTATTTCTTGCCATCAATAGTAGATGCATTTCCCATTCCATCTTGATAGGTGACTTCCTTACCGTCAAGGAATACTTTATAGACACCATGACCTGGGTCAACAAATCCTTTGATTTCTAAGCCTGTACCATAGAAATAAGCAGTCACAGTTGTATTTTTCTTCTGATCCTCTGTCAGATGTCCAAATGATACCCATGATTCAGTGTTTTGGTATTTACCAGAAGAGTTGGTTTCGTGTCTCCAGCCAGGACTGTAATCTAATTGGCTAGCCTGGTCGTCGTAATTTGTCTGATTCGTCTTCAATAAATCAGCCTTCATTACTCGAATAGTTGCGTCGGTAGCAAAACCGAGTAGGGCACCATCAGACGCAGAAGTGAGTTTGGCTTTGAAGTCAAAGATTGAGTCAGCTTGTTCGGTGAAGTCGATAGTTGGAATAGTAACAGTTTTCTCTGTTTCACCATCTGCAAAGGTCACATCTTGAGTTGTATCTTGGTAAACCTTACCGTGAACACCTGTTCCAGGTTCTGTAATGAAGCGAACGGTAGCAGCTCCCTTGCTTCCACCAACACGCTTAATTGTAACAGTAACAGGTTTTCCTTTTTCGACATCGTAAGAAGTTGCTTCAAGCTCAAACATACCCTTGCTGTTATTGTTTAGAGTGTAGATTCCTTCTGTAGCAATTGGTTCACCTGTTTTGTTAACGAGAGTAATAGTGTGTTCTCCAGGTGCTAAATCACCAGTTTCGTAAACTTTTTGGCTACGTTTACGGCTACTGTTCTTGGTTTGTACATCTGCGACTTTTTGACCATCCACGTATACGGACATTTCACCATGGTTTGGATCTACTGTTGATACAACATAAGCCTTGGTTCCTGTGAAACGATAGGTGACTTTGGCGTCTTTCTTGTTGGTCCACATAGAAGTACCGCGGATACCTTCTGACTCGTTGTACCAAGTTGTACCTTCCTTGTCAGCCGTTGTATTTGAGTGGTATTCTAGTCCAAGAGGATATCCATCATTCTTTTCGATAGTGCTTGGAGTTTTATAGACTGAGAAGTTGGTTAGGATTGGTGTGGCTTGTGAGCCAGTAATCGTAACTCGGATTTTTTGTGCTTCTACAGGTTGACCTTGGATCAAACGACGATAGCCTACAGTTGAACCTTCACCATATGGAACCCAGCGTCCGTTGATTTCGACTTCAATTTTGAATCCAGAAATACGTTGTCCTTTAGCAATATCTTCTTTTAGTTCAACAACGTCAAAGCGTCTCTTTTGTCCTAAATCAACTGTGAAACTACCAGTTGTAGCATCATTTGAAAGTGCCCAGCTGGTATCGTCTTTACCATCAGTCAGGTGGCTTTCCTTGTAGAGATGGTTCTGACGAGTCGAACTTGCTGTTACAGTTGCACCTTTGGCAAAGTCAGTCGCATACATTTGATCTAGAGTCGCTTTGAATTCTTTCAAGCGAGCCACGTCAGCATCTGCGAATTTACCTTCTTTGTTTGGTGGAATGTTGAGAAGAAGTGGCGTTCCACGACCAACAGACTTGAAGTAGATATCCATCAATTCTTTGAGGGATTTTGGTTGCTGGTTATCGTGGTAGAACCAGCCAGAGCGGATGGAAACATCTGCTTCTCCTACAGAGTACATATCTCCGTCAGGGTCACCGTGGTTAAGGTATTCGTTCTTAACATTTTCGGTGATGTTTGCTTTCTTGACCTTATGCCATACAGGGTCACCAGCGATACCACGCTCATTTCCAATCCAACGGATACTTGTTGGTTCTGCAGAGAAGATAGCGATATCTCCTTCAGCTTCCTTGATGTATTTGAACCACTCATCAAAAGTGTAGGTTACTTTTTGGGCACCGCTACCGCGTGCTCCATCCATCCAGACTTCGATAAATTTACCCTTATTACCGTATTTTGGATTGCCAAGGATTTCTTTTAGTTGATTGAGGTAGTATTCGTTGTATTCTTTTTGAGTAGCTACCTTATATTTAGGGCTATTAACATCCCATGGTGATAGGTAAACACCCATGTTCATATCGTATTTAGTAGCCGATTTAGAGATTTCTTCTAAAAGGTCACCCTTTCCATCTTTCCATGGACTTGCAGCTACGGTATGATTTGTATATTTAGATGGGTAAATAACGAAACCATCGTGGTGTTTGACAACCATAATAGTTCGTTTGAAACCGGTTTCCTTTAGAGTACGGATCCATTGATCTGTATCTAAGTTAGTTGGATTGAAGTTTTTAGGATCTTCATTTCCATGTCCCCATTCAGAATTAGTATAAGTATTCATACCATAGTGGATGAAGGCAGCTAATTCTTCCTTGTGATAATAAAGTTGAGCCTTGCTTGGAAGCGGACCGTGATTTCCGATTTCTGTTTCTTTATCTTCTGGATGAGCAGCAGGTAAAACATTTGAAGTCGGATTAGAGCTATCAGAGATTTTTTCGTATTCAAAGACGACATCATTCACACCCTTGTGCTGGATGCTGGCTTCTAAGCGTGGAGTGATTGCGCGGTAGCCTGCGATTTCTTTTGCTTCAAAAGTGTTTACAAAGGAAACATCGTATTCTTTTCCGTTATTATTATCAGTAACAACATCTGCTAATTCTTGCTCTGAGCCTTTCAAACGATAATGAATGGCAAATGAACCTTTATTCACTTTATAAATCACCTTGATGACCCGTGTTCCTGGAGCTGTTTTGCTGACGACGTTGTAGGTCCACTCATCTTTGAGTTGTTTGTTGATTTCGACGCCATCAATAGAGACAATCTGGTATTTCTCTTGATTTTTTGTATAGAAGTCGGTCTTAGCGATTTCTTTTTTGAAGTCATAATCAAAAGCTGTTCCAACTTCAGTTTTTTCGACAAAAGTATCATCAGTTTTGATTGGATTACCAGTTTCATCTACGTGTTGAACCACTACACGTCCGTAATCGATTCCTTTAATGAGTGTCGCAACACCATTTTCATCGAAAGAATATTGATTTTCACCAATAACAGCAGTTTTATTTCTGAACATTTCTCCTTCAGGAGTAAAGTAATATCGTTTCCCGTTATCACCTTGGTACCAACCTTTGACACCATATTTTGCGATAATATCTTTTACCCATTTGACTTGCTCAGGTGAGAGAACGATCCCACCACCGAAACGGTCTTTGTCAGGGATGCCGTTTTCAATTGTGCCGTGTTGGTGAACACCGACTACTTTACCATCACCGTTGATAATACCAGCACCTGAAAGGCCTGAAACAGAAGTCATATGATAGGTAATGCCTTTTGAGCCTTTATCATCATAATTATCAACAGATTTCACGACACCATCAGCCTTGTAAAGTTGACCAGCGACAATTGGTTTTTTGAGCTCAGGTGAACTTGAATCGGTCGGATATCCAATTGTGCTAACAGGATCTCCTGGTTGATAGGTTTTGTTTTCTGCCAAGGGAACAAAGGTAGCAGCTTTATTCGGGCTAGCGATTTGAAGAGGAACAGGTGCTACAACAGCAGCCAAGTCATTTTGATATCCTTTTCCAAATTCTTTCTTGTTCCAAAAATGAATATCTTCTTCTTTGAAAAGAGTAGTATTACCCGTTACAGGTTGAGAATTGCGAACAGCAGAATTGGAACCGAGGTTATAGTAAAACTTAGCAGAATCTCCACCTCGAATATGTCCTTCTTTTGTATCACGGTCTGATTCTAAAAAGTTGTGAGCAACAGTCAAGATGACATTTGGTGCTACAAAAATACCAGAACCAGACACGATATAGCGTTGGGAACCACCATTGTAAATAGTGTAAATCATACTAGCAGCAGTAGCAGGTTGTCCTTCATAAGGGACGTGCTTCAAATCTAGACCACCGTTGATGATCGCACGATTACTATTTTCAGCTTCTTTTGGAAGTTCTTCCTTATTTTTTAGAATGCTTTCTGTCTCAACTTTAGGGCTATCCTTCTTGTCTACGATTGCTGAAGTATCTATGTTTTTCACGGGCGTGTCAGGATAAGCTTGATCGTGGATTTCTTCAGGAAGTAAGTCAGTAGTCTTAGTATCTGCTACAGATTTTTCTTCTGCTGGTTTAACAGTTTTCTCTGCTTGCTCTGACTCTTGAGGTGTAGAGATTACAGGACTTTCATTTTTGATTTCTGGTTTAGTTTTTTCAGCCTCGGCCAATTTTTCTACGTTTGGTTGAGAACTTGTAGCTTCAATTTTTGCTTCGTTAGCTAGTGCTGTTCCAGATGCAAAAAAAGCGAGTCCAACCATAACCGAAGCAACTCCAACGGTTAATTTTCTGATGCTAAAAGTTTGCCCTTTTTCAAAAAGGTATCGATTCATAATGTACTCCTAGTTTGAATAAAGACAGTCAGCTACTGTCTGAGCCCAAGTATGACTTGGAAACGATTTTCTTTAATGATAGTTAATTTATGCAATAGCTTGAGATTAATTATCCCTCCTGTTTAAGCGCTTTCATTTTAAGATAAAAAAATTTAAATTGCCATCTTAATCTTTAAAATGATCCAAAAACCTTAATATAACAAATATACTAAATTATTCCAAGAAATGCAATAGAGAAATGCAAGAAAATCCATCTAATTTAAAGAATTTCGTTTACTTTTTAAAGAAAATCCATCCTTCTGTTTTTGGGAGTATAGAAGGATGGATTTGAATGAAGTTCAGAGTAGATTACGTATGGCCTCTTCAATTTGTTTTGGGTCTGTTTTGGAGGAGAAGCGTTCAAAGACCTGCCCATCACGACCAATTAGAAACTTAGCGAAATTCCATTCGATTCGTTTTCCTAGTGGGCCAGATTTCTGGTCTTTCAACCAAACATAGAGGGGATCTGCTTCCTTACCGTTGACCTTTATCTTGGCAAAACGTGGGAAGGTGGTCTGATAATGTAGGCTACAGAAGGTGTTGATTTCCTCTGCGCTGCCTGGTGCTTGTCCCATAAACTGATTGCAAGGGAAGTCTAAAATCTCAAAACCTTGTTCTTGATAGCGATCATAGAGTTCTTGAAGTCCTTGGTACTGGGGCGTTAACCCACATCCAGTAGCAGTGTTGACAACCAAGAGAACTTTCCCACGATAGGCATTTAGTGGGGTTTCTTGATGGTCTTGGTTTAAGACTGAAAAATCGTATAGTGTAGTCATTGATTGCTTTTCTCCTTCTGTTTAGTATTTTTAGGAGTTTTCTCCTCCTGTAGGGATAGAAAGCCGTAGGTCAGGGTTCCAAAAATGCAACCGATAATCAGGCCATACATCAGGAAAGGACCACTTTTATCAAATTGCATGAGCAACTTCACAAAATCTGGAAGGGACATCTGCTGAACGAAGACTTTATGAAAGATGAGTAGGGTAAAGAGTCCAATCTGAAGACCGATAAAAACAACCCAGCTTCGGAATTTGATTTGGGCTTTGCTGTAGGTTTTGAGGATAATTTCTGACTTGTCATCTTTTTCCAGATGGAGTTCTTTGACGGCTCTTTGAGTTTTTAAGGTAATGAAAAAAATGAGTCCAGAGTAAACGTAGGGCATGGCATAGCGAACCACCTCTATGAAGCGTCCAAATAATAGATAAAACAAGAAGAGAAAGAAGGAAGAATAAACGATTTGAACCATAGAACGGGCGCAGGCCTTGTAGATAACCTCTTGACGGCATTCATCAAAAGGTCCTTGTATATGAAAGAAATTTCGAAGTAAGCGAGTTGTTAAGTCTTCTTTTTTCATGGGTGATTTCTCCTAAATGAACGATGCTATTTTGTTTCTTTTACGAATTGATAGAGATAATAAAGATAAGTAATAGAAGAAAGGCTAGCGATAGTGAACAGTAAATAATACTTCCAATTGCTTGAGATGACCATCAGTTGTGGTAAAGATAGAATCATAAAGCACAGTGCTAAGTTGAGTATGCGTGTTTTTTGGGAGTCGATCTTTAGATAAGTCAATCCTTTGTTGAGTGCTGGGACAAAGACTGGAAGGAGGACTATATCGTAGATTGGCAAGTTCCCTGAAACGATGATGAAGATGAGCAGTGAAGCAAATAAAAGATGATAGGTAAGTAAAGTTACTAGTGATTTCATAGGGCACCTCCTAATCCTCATCTTGATCTTTCTTAGTTTTTTCAATGCGACGGGAGATGAGAAACTGTATGCTCGCTCCGAAGAAAATAGAACCGAGAATGCTTGATACACCATTTCTTATAGTGAGAAGAGAATTAAAATAGTCCGGACTTTCACCTATGAGTATACTGAGAAGAGGAGTTATAAAAAACATCCATAGACCAAAGAACAAACCTGCTTTAAGACCTGGGTAGTGTAGTTGCTTACTTTCTTTCTCACTCAGGATATCTGGTTCAATAGTTGTAATCCCTGTTTTTTGCATTTGGTAGGTGAGATAGCTAGCAGCGATGAGGGCAATCACTAAAATCAGAGGAGGATAGACCAGAGCCACTTCTTGAGGGTATTTATAGGCCAGAAGGAGTGGAATAAGATTTCCGAAAATCATCAGATAAAAGAGGATGATAAAGACTTGGTTACCGATACGATCGGCCTCGCGCCGTTTGTATTCGTCAAGGGGATCAGAAATGCCGTATGTGCATTTGATCAGTTTTTCAGTAAAGGTTTCTTTTTTCATGAGTTGGCTCCTTTTTTAAAAATCTTCCTCCCAAAAGAGACTATTGAGGTCAGTTTGGAGGCTGCGGGCGAGATTGAGACAGAGTTCCAGTGTTGGATTGTACTTGTCGTTTTCAATCATATTGATGGTTTGTCTCGAGACACCGATATCCTTGGCGAGTTCGAGCTGGGAAATACCTAGTTCCTTGCGAAATTCTTTCACACGATTCATCTGGTCTCCTTTCTAATTTATGTCGCATATATTTGACTATATTATATTCTTCTATGAAATAGATGTCAAGCATATTTGACATATTTCTTAAAGAAATCTTACTTTTTTTGACCTATTTGTCTGACTAGTGCAAGCTAGTCGGATTTGTGGTAAAATAGATAAGATATGACAAAAGAATTTCATCATGTAACGGTCTTACTCCACGAAACGGTTGATATGCTTGACGTAAAGCCTGACGGTATCTACGTTGATGCGACTTTGGGTGGAGCGGGCCATAGCGAATATTTATTAAGTAAATTAAGTGAAAAAGGCCATCTCTATGCCTTTGACCAGGACCAGAATGCCATTGACAACGCGCAAAAACGTTTGGCACCTTACATTGAAAAGGGGATGGTGACTTTTATAAAGGATAACTTCCGTCATTTACAGGCATGTTTGCGCGAAGCTGGTGTTCAGGAAATTGATGGAATTTGTTATGACTTGGGAGTGTCTAGTCCTCAATTGGACCAGCGTGAGCGTGGTTTTTCTTATAAAAAGGATGCGCCACTGGACATGCGGATGAATCAGGAAGCTAGTCTGACAGCCTATGAAGTGGTGAATCACTATGACTATCATGACTTGGTTCGTATTTTCTTCAAGTATGGTGAGGATAAGTTTTCTAAACAGATTGCGCGTAAGATTGAACAAGCACGTGAAGTCAAGCCAATCGAGACAACGACTGAGTTGGCAGAGATCATCAAGTCGGCTAAACCTGCTAAGGAGCTCAAGAAGAAGGGCCATCCTGCCAAGCAGATTTTCCAAGCTATTCGGATTGAAGTCAATGATGAACTGGGGGCGGCAGATGAATCTATCCAGCAGGCTATGGATATGTTGGCTCTAGATGGTAGAATCTCAGTGATTACCTTCCATTCACTAGAAGACCGCTTGACCAAGCAATTGTTCAAGGAAGCTTCAACGGTTGAAATTCCAAAAGGCTTGCCTTTCATCCCAGATGATCTCAAGCCTAAGATGGAATTGGTGTCCCGTAAGCCAATCTTGCCAAGTGCAGAAGAATTAGAAGCCAATAACCGCTCGCACTCAGCTAAGTTGCGCGTGGCCAGAAAAATTCACAAGTAAGAGGGGAAAAGATGGCAGAAAGAATCGAAAAAACAAGCCAGTCGCTGCAAACCAAGTTTAAGAGATTTTCACGAGTAGAGAAGGCATTTTATCTTTCGATTGCTTTGACTACAATTGTTTTAGCAATTAGCGTTGTGTTTATGCAGACAAAGCTATTACAAGTTCAGAATGAATTGACCAAGGTTAATGCTCAGATAGAAGAAAAGAAGACAGAACTCGATGATGCTAAGCAGGAAGTGAATGAATTGATTCGTTCAGAGCGCTTGAAAGAGATTGCAGATAAAAAAGATTTGAAATTGAATAACGAAAATATCCGAACAGCGGAGTAAGATATGAAACAATTGAAAGAAAAAATTATCCGTTTTGCCGTTCGCAATCGTAAATCACCAGAAGAAAATCGCCGAAGAGTAGGGAAGAGCCTAAGTTTATTGGCAGTCGTACTCTTCGCTGTCTTTTTGGTCAACTTTGCGGTCATTATTGGAACGGGTAGTAAATTTGGTAAAGACTTGGTCAAAGAGGCTAAGAAGGTTCACCAGACAACGAAGACCATTCCGGCGAAACGAGGAACCATCTATGATCGAAATGGAACGCCAATAGCAGAAGATGCGACTTCTTATAATGTGTATGCTGTTATTGATAAGACATACAAGTCAGCTACTGGGAAAGTTCTTTATGTAGAAGATTCACAATTTAGTAAAGTTGCAGAAATTTTTCATAAATACCTAGAGATGGATGAGTCCTATGTGACAGAACAACTTGCTCAGCCCAATCTGAAACAGGTATCGTTTGGTACAAAAGGAAATGGTATTACTTATGCCAATATGATGGCTATTAAAAATGACCTCAAGACTGCTGGTGTGGAGGGGGTTGATTTTACAACTAGTCCTAACCGCAGTTATCCGAATGGTCAGTTTGCTTCATCATTTATTGGTCTAGCACAACTTCATGAAAATGAAGATGGTAGCAAGAGTTTGTTAGGGACATCTGGTTTAGAGAGTTCTCTAAATAGAATTCTTGCGGGAACAGATGGGGTTATCACTTACGAAAAAGATCGTCTGGGAAATATTGTACCAGGTACAGAGCAAGTTTCTCAACAAACTGTAGACGGGAAGGATGTTTATACCACTCTTTCAAGTCCCTTGCAGTCCTTCATGGAAACACAGATGGATGCCTTTCAAGAAAAGGTAAAAGGCAAGTACATGACAGCTACCTTGGTCAGTGCTAAGACAGGTGAAATCCTCGCTACTACTCAAAGACCTACCTTTAATGCAGACACTAAGGATGGTATCACTAAAGACTTTGTCTGGCGTGATATCCTCTATCAAAGTAACTATGAGCCAGGGTCAACCATGAAGGTGATGATGTTGGCAGCAGCTATTGATAATAAGACTTTCCCTGGTGGAGAATACTTTAACAGTAGCGAGTTGAAACTGGCAGATGCAACCATTCGAGACTGGGACGTTAACGAAGGTTTGACGAGTGGTGGAACAATGACCTTTTCTCAAGGTTTTGCCCACTCTAGTAATATCGGGATGACCTTGCTTGAGCAGAAAATGGGAGATGCGACTTGGCTCGATTATCTCAATCGCTTTAAGTTTGGAGTGCCGACGCGTTTTGGTCTGACTGATGAGTATACAGGTCAATTGCCTGCAGATAATATTGTCAATATTGCCATGAGTGCATTTGGTCAGGGGATTTCTGTAACGCAGACCCAGATGCTACGTGCTTTTACAGCCATTGCCAATGATGGTGTTATGTTAGAGCCGAAATTTATCAGTGCCCTTTATGACCCTAATGATCAATCTGTTCGTAAATCTCAAAAAGAGGTTGTCGGAAATCCTGTATCGAAAGAAGCGGCATCAGTCACGCGTGACCACATGGTTATGGTCGGAACAGACCCTACATATGGAACTATGTATAATCATAGTACAGGCAAGGCAACTGTCAATGTTCCGGGTCAGAATGTGGCCCTTAAATCAGGGACTGCGCAGATTGCGGATGAGAAAAATGGTGGTTATCTTACAGGTTCAACAAACTACATTTTCTCAGTTGTTTCTATGCACCCAGCGGAAAATCCTGACTTTATTCTCTATGTAACGGTTCAACAACCTGAGCATTATTCAGGTATTCAACTTGGAGAGTTTGCCAATCCAATTCTTGAAAGAGCCTCAGCTATGAAAGAATCACTTAATCTTCAGTCAACTGCTAAGAATTTGGAGCAGTTTAGTAAGATTACAAGTTATGCAATGCCTGCAACTAAGGATTACACGCCAGGTGATTTAGCAGAGGAATTACGACGTAACCTTGTTCAACCAATCGTTATTGGAACAGGAACTAAGGTTAAAGATAGTTCTGTTTCTGAAGGGAATAATTTGGAAGCCAATCAGCAAATCTTAATTCTATCTGATAAGCTTGAAGAAATGCCGGATATGTATGGATGGACACAGGAAAATGTTCAAGCATTTGCCAAATGGTTGAACATTGAAGTAGAGTGGGATGGTACAGGTAAAACGGTTCAAAAACAGAGTGTTCGTGCCAATACTGCCATCAAAGATATTAAAAATTTGAAAGTAACTTTAGGAGATTAACATGATCAGTTCCATTAGTGCTGGAATTCTTAGCTTTTTATTAACAGTTATTGGTATTCCAGCCTTTATCCAATTTTATCGAAAAGCCCAGATTACTGGACAGCAGATGCATGAGGATGTCAAGCAGCATCAGGCAAAAGCTGGAACTCCAACTATGGGGGGACTTGTTTTCCTTGTTGTTGCAGTTGTGGTGAGTTTCCTCGTCGCTCTTTTTTCAAAACAATTGACCAATAATGTTGGTATGATTTTGTTTATTTTGGTCTTGTATGGCTTGGTTGGTTTTTTAGATGACTTCCTCAAGGTCTTCCGTAAAATCAATGAGGGCCTTAATCCCAAACAGAAATTGGCTCTTCAGCTACTAGGTGGCGTCATTTTCTACCTTTTTTATGAGCGTGGGGGCGATATGCTCTCTGTCTTTGGTTATCAAGTGCATCTAGGGATTTTCTATATTATCTTCGCTCTTTTCTGGCTAGTCGGTTTTTCAAATGCAGTGAACTTGACAGACGGTATTGACGGTTTAGCGAGTATTTCCGTTGTGATTAGTTTGTCTGCCTATGGAGTTATTGCCTATGTGCAAGGTCAGATGGATATTCTTCTAGTGATTCTTTCCATGATTGGTGGTTTGCTTGGTTTCTTCGTCTTTAACTATAAGCCTGCCAAGGTCTTTATGGGGGATGTGGGAAGTTTGGCCCTAGGTGGAATGTTGGCAGCTATCTCGATGGCCCTCCACCAAGAATGGACTCTCTTGATTATCGGAATTGTTTATGTTTTTGAAACAACTTCGGTCATGATGCAAGTCAGTTATTTTAAACTGACAGGTGGTAAACGTATTTTCCGTATGACCCCAGTGCATCACCATTTTGAGCTTGGAGGATTGTCTGGTAAGGGAAATCCTTGGAGCGAGTGGAAGGTCGACTTCTTCTTCTGGGGAGTGGGGCTTCTAGCAAGTCTCTTGACACTAGCCTTTTTATATCTACTGTAAAAAATAATCCTTTATTGACAAAGAAATCAGGATGAAGCTTATCTTCATCCTGATTTTTGTGTGGTTAAACGTTAGTTGGATTCATCCTTTTTACTCTTAAGTAGAAAAGTTGCTGTTAGGACTAGACTCAATCCTGACAAGAATAGTAGTGGATTGGATGTTTCACCAGTAGCTGGAAGTTGTTCTTTAGGAGAATGATTTGCCGATTGAACAAGGTCTGGACTAGATGAAACTTGCTTAGAGCTGTTGGCTAATGGTTTGATATCTGTTTCACTTGGTTTTTGATTTGCAGTAATTGATGCTCCATTAGCTCGATAAACGACTGCATAGGTGCTGAAATGACTAGTCGTAAATTCTGCCATTCCCTCGCGAATAGTAAAATCGAGTGCCTGTAACTCTTTTGATGGAGTTAGGTAGTAAACATTTTCGACAGCAGAGGAAATAGGCAAGCGAACCAAGACAGATCCTTTTGGTTGTAAACTCTGGTCTGTTGAATTTTTAAGGTGAAGATCGTAAGCATCATAGGTCTTACCAAATAGTTCTTGAGCTAAGACATGTCTGCTAGAAATATGAGAAATTCCCTCTAAGTCAGTCGCTCCTCCAATAATTTCAACTCCAGTCCTTTCATCTTTTAAGACACGAAGTTTATATTCAGAAACAGAAACCGTAGGTGCTTGCTCCTTTCCTGCTGTGCCGATAGGTTTAGTATACTCAGGGACGTTTACTACAGGCGCTTGCTCTAGTCCTGCTGTACCGATAGGTTGAGTGTATTCAGGAATAGAAACAGTAGGTGGTTGTTCTAGTCCTGCTGTGCCGACAGGCTTAGTATACTCAGGGACGTTTACTACAGGCGCTTGCTCTAGTCCTGCTGTCCCGATAGGTTGAGTGTATTCAGGAATAGAAACAGTAGGTGGTTGTTCTAGTCCTGCTGTGCCGATAGGTTGAGTGTACTCAGGAATAGAAACCGTAGGCGCTTGTTCTAGTCCCGCTGTGCCGACAGGTTCAGTGTACTCAGGAATAGAAACAGTAGGAGCTTGTTCTATTCCTGCTGTGCCGATAGGTTGAGTGTATTCAGGGATAGAAACAGTAGGCGGTTGTTCTATTCCTGCTGTGCCGACAGGTTGAGTGTATTCAGGGATAGAAACAGTAGGTGGTTGTTCTATTCCTGCTGTCCCGACAGGTTTCGTGTACTCAGGAATAGAAACCGTGGGTGCTTGTTCTATTCCTGCTGTGCCGATAGGCTTAGTGTATTCAGGAATTTCTACAATAGGAGCAGGGTCATCTCCCTTACTTGTAGTTGGCTGCTGATTTTCAACCTTCTTCTCATCCTTTTTGGTAAAGACAGCTACTACAGGACTGCTTGTTGTATTTCCCTGGATAGAATAAGCTTCTATCGCATTTCCAATTTTTCGATTGGTTTCGTCAGGGATAGGGATTTGTACCTGATTATCTTGGATTGATAAGACGGTCTGATCTCCAGTCGTAACTAGATGATTATCGTCTATCCTGCGTAAAACGAGTGGATCTTTGATACCTGGGAAGGTCACAGCGATTGCTTCCCAGTCTCCAGCTGGAAGGGTTAAGGAAATTTCTTTGTCATTTTCCTTAAGTGGTGCGATACTTGGACTATCCAAGCTTACAGCTGGAGCTTTAATCACATCAAATGAATCTAGAGAAATTTTCTTACGACCTGCTGGTGAATTTGGATCAACTTTCAATGTCAAAATATGATTACCATCGGTCAGATTAGTAAATTCTCCAATTAAGGTTGCCTTTTGGGTAGCTCCAGCTGTGTAGAAGTCTAGACTTGGCATTTCTTTGCCATCTAGTGTCACGAGAGCTTTTCCGAGAGCGGATGTTTTAAGTCCGTAAATTCGAATACCTGTTCCAGTAAATGGAATGGTTGCTTGAGCTTCTGAAGCAGTACTTGGGTCACTGTTATTGATGTCCGCATATTTTTCTGTGCTCTTATATAATTCAGTGTCGCTCCAATCTTTGAATTGAGATCCGTATTGAATGCGAGAGTCACGGTCATCCATTTTTTCAATAGTTGTTCCCTGTCCAGGTAAAACTTTAAAGTAGTCTAAGGAAATTTTGGAACGTTCACTGCCACGGTGTTTATGCTCTTGTTTTACAGTGATGGTCATCACATGAGCACCATCTGACAATCCTGTGAAGCGACCGATAAGGCTCCCTTTTTCAGTTGCACCTGCAGTATAAAAGTCCAGTTCACCGACTGATTTACCATCGATTTTGACTTCAGCGATTCCCAATTGAGATGATTTGAGACCATAGATTTCAATGCCAACACCATTGAAAGGAATGGTTGCTGTCGCATCTTTATCTGTATAGTTACCTAGTGAAAGGTCGGCAAACTTCTCTGTTCCTCCAAATAATTCTGAGTCTGCCCAGTTTCCAAATGCAGAACCGTATTGGATTCGGCTATCACGGTCATCCATCAATTGGTTATAGGTTTCGACATTGGCCTTTTCGGATACCTGTGTAGAAACATTACCTAGCATAGCCTTAACAGTATAAGTGTAGACGAGTTGAGGATTGAGTGAGCGGTCGATAAAATGGGTTTGATTGGTTACAAATTCTCTGCTTGCAGAGGTTTGGCCAGATTCGTCTTTCGCTTGTCTTTGGATAACATAGTGGGTAGCGCCTTCTACTTGGTTGAAGGTAAGTTCGGCAGTGACACCATTTTGTCTAACTGCTGTCAGACTGGTTACACGACCAGGGAAATGTTCAAAGGTAATGACATCACCTTTTTGTGTTGCCAGTTGAATGCGGCCATCTTTAAGAACAGTTGCTTTGACAGATTTGCCATTAACCTTAACCTGACTGGCTTCGATATTTGGATAATCTACAACTAGGTCTCCACCGACATTTGAAAGGAAGGACAAGCTTTGCAGGTTTTTATCTTTCCACTTCATGCTAACTTCAAAGTTACCACGGGCAACCAGACCAGAAACCTGACCGTCTTTCCAAGCATCTGGAAGGGCTGGCAATGGTGCAATGTAGCCAGTGTGTGATTGAAGAAGCATTTCTGCAATTCCACTGGTTGCTCCAAAGTTTCCATCGATTTGGAAAGGTGCGTGCGTATCCCAAAGGTTTTCTAGGGTTGAATACTTGAGCTGTTCAGCGAGCAAGCGATGGGCGCGGTTACCGTCCAGCAGACGAGCCCAGAGATTGATTTTATTAGCCTTAGACCAACCAGTACCACCATCTCCGCGGTGATTGAGGGTAGCACGTGCAGCCTCTAAGTATTCAGCCTGGTCCTTGCTAAAGAGTGTACCTGGGAAGAGGCCAACTAGGTGGGAAACGTGGCGGTGGTTATTTTCAATCCCTTCATTAGTGAATTGTGGACTGTCTTCCTCGTACCATTCCTTGATGCGTCCCTCTTTGTTGATGTGAAGGGGTTTTAGTTTGTCAAATTTAGCCTTGACCTCTGTTACTAAGTCTTGGTCGACTTTTAGATGGTTTGCAACTTCCATGTAGTCGTGGAATAGCTGCCAGACTAGCGACTGATCAAAGGTGTTTCCGATGGTGATGGTACCATGTTCTGGTGAGTAGGATGGAGAAGACACCCAACGGTCACTGGCCTGGTCATAGTGCAAGAAGGAGTTCCAGAACTTAGCAGTCTCTTTCAACATAGGATAAATCTTTTCTTTGAGATAAGTCTCATTCTTGGTGAATTTATAGTAGTCATAGACGTTCTGCATCATCCAGGCATTAGCTGCTGGCGACCAACCCCAATAGTAATTCCAACCAGGAGTAGTCCAGCCAAAGGGTGTAGCTTGAGTGTGGACCAGCCAGCCATTTTCTTGTCCATCTTTGGATTCGATGCCAGCGTATTCCTTAGCAGCGATACGGCCATAGTAACGCATATCGTCAATGTAATTGATCATTGGCTTGGCTGTTTCAGCTAGATTGCTCATGTAGGCTGGCCAATAGTTCATTTGCAAATTGACATTGAGGTGGTAATCAGCGTTCCAAGGTGGATTGTCTACGGCATTCCAGACTCCTTGTAGGTTGGCAGGAAGGGCATCTGTCCGATCACGAGAAGAACTGATGAGTAAATATCGGCCATATTGGAAGAAGAGTTCTTCCAGTTTTTGCCCTTTTGTTGGGTTATAGGTTTGAAGGGCCTCTTTTGTTGTTTGAGCAATATTGCTTCCACCTAGGTTTAGTTTAACGCGGTTAAAGAGACTTTGATAGTCCTTGATATGGTCCTTTTTAAGTGTCTCGTAGTCTTTGCCACTAGCTGCTTCGACAATCCCTTTAACTGTTTTTTCGAGGTCAATGTCTTTTCGATAGTTGGTTTTTGGATTCTGAGCAAAGTTAGTCTTGGCACTGAGTAAAAGCGTAGCATAGCTAGCACCTGTGACCGTTAAACTATCCTCATGAACAGTAACTTTTCCGTCCGTTTTAATTCCTAGATAGGATGCGAACTGAAGGCCATTATCTTTGACTGTACCTTTTAGTAGGATACCATTTGGGTCTGTCGTAACATGGCCACTCTTGTAGTTAGAATACTCCGCTGAGTAGTCTCCGTTAGCAAGTAAATCTTCTGTTAAGCTATTCCAAACTGTAAAATCAAGTTTTTTGTCCCCTTTTTGGGTCAAGTGGGTCACGGTGACATCATCAGGATAACTTGAGAAGGTTTCTCTTTTAAAGGTAGTTCCATCTTGGGTGTAAGAAGTTGTAGTAGTGGCTTCTGTGATATCCAAACCACGGTGATAATCTGTTACCGTATCCAGCCTCTTTTTCTGGTTATTGAAAACCATGGATACATCACCAAAGGCTAGATAACGTCCATACTGGGCGTTGTTTGGTCCAACTAGATTTTGTTCAGCTAATCGTTTGGCTTTTTGGCGGTTTCCATCCTCGAGAGCCTTACGAATTTCTGCTAAAATTTTATACCGTTCCTGATAGTTTCCTCCATTATAGTCGGTACTGTCGGGACGCGGTCCACCTGACCAAAGAGTTTTTTCGTTGTATTGGATTCTCTCCTCGCCGATGAGACCAAAAACCTTAGCACCCATTTCACCATTCCCAACTGGGAGTGCTTGTTTTTCCCAGCCATCATAGGAAGGAGCTGTTGGTCGATCATAGTTTAGCTGATAGTTGCTTTGTTTTGTCACAGGTAGTTCTTGTTTTTCGGTTTCCTTATTTTCATTAGGTTTTACAATAGCCTCAGTACTGGCTTGATTAGTTGTAGCAGAGGCAACATTAGCTTCAGTGGGTTTGCTTTCAGAAACACTATTATCAGCTAGAACTGGTTTTGAATGGTCAATTGCTTCGCTTGGCTGTGTGTGCTCGGTTGATTCAGTTGTTTTCGTAACGCTATTTATCTTAGCTGTAGTTTTCTCCAGTGTAGCCTCTTTTTGCTTTACTTCAGTAGTATCAGCAGAGACGGTATGACTAGCTAGAAAAACCGCTCCAAGCAAAACAGAGGCTGTGCCGACTGTTAGCTTTCGAATACTGTAGCGACAGGATTTCTCCCTCCAAATTTTTTCCATAGAAACCTCCTTTATCAATTAAAGCGCTTTCATTTTTATGAGAAGAACTTTATTTCTATATTGTATTGTTAATCTAATTTTACCAGCTAATGAAGTATTGTCAAGGGGATTTGAGAAGGATATATATTTGATATTGTTTTGTATTAAAAAAGTGGAGGAAATGAATGGTAAGGGAGTGTATTTTTTATATTATTTCTAGTTTTAACTAGAAATATAAGCCAACTTTAATTACAGCCTCCCAATCTCTGAAAGCGTAAAACAAACTAGTCAGGGTGGCTAGTTTGTGGTATAATGAAAGAGACTCAAAAAGAAACAGGAGAAAAATGATGGATTTACTTTTAGCAATTGTATTGATTGTGCTAGCTTTTCTAGGAGGAGCTCTTGGAGGAATGTACTTGGTTCGTAAGCAAATTGAAAAAGAATTCGCTGACAACCCACGTTTGAATGCTGAAGCAGTTCGTACTCTTTTGAGTGCAAATGGTCAAAAACCAAGCGAAGCCAAGGTGCAACAAGTGTACCACCAAATCATCCGCCAACAAAAAGCAGCCCTTGCTAACAATAAAAAGAAAAAATAAATAAGGAAAAGTCTGGGATGAAAGTTCCAGACTTCTCACTATGTTGGTTATGGTTTAGGGATGAGACTTTTTCCTTGCATTCTATTGATATTTGATTATGATTAAGAGAGATAGTTATTGATTAGGCTGTCATTCAGTTCATAAGGATCAATAATCATAATGAACTATCAATCAGAAAAAAAGACTAGAAAGAAGACTGTATGGATAATCGACCAATTGGTTTTTTGGATTCGGGTGTCGGGGGCTTGACCGTTGTGCGCGAGCTCATGCGCCAGCTTCCCCATGAAGAAATCGTCTATATTGGAGATTCAGCGCGGGCGCCCTATGGTCCCCGTCCTGCTGAGCAAATTCGTGAATATACTTGGCAGTTGGTCAACTTTCTCTTGACCAAGGATGTCAAAATGATTGTCATTGCTTGTAATACTGCGACTGCGGTCGTCTGGGAAGAAATCAAGGCTCAACTAGACATTCCTGTCTTGGGTGTAATTTTGCCAGGAGCTTCGGCAGCTATCAAGTCCAGCCAAGGTGGGAAAATCGGAGTGATTGGAACGCCTATGACGGTACAATCAGATATCTACCGCCAGAAAATCCATGATCTGGATCCGGACTTACAGGTGGAGAGTTTGGCCTGTCCCAAGTTTGCTCCCTTGGTGGAGTCTGGTGCTTTGTCAACCAGTGTCACCAAGAAAGTGGTCTATGAAACCCTGCGTCCCTTGGTTGGAAAGGTGGATAGCCTGATTTTGGGCTGTACCCATTATCCACTTCTCAGACCTATTATTCAAAATGTTATGGGGCCCAAGGTTCAACTTATCGATAGTGGGGCAGAGTGCGTACGAGATATCTCAGTCTTACTTAATTATTTTGAAATCAATCGTGGTCGCGATGCTGGACCACTCCATCACCGTTTTTACACAACAGCCAGCAGCCAAAGTTTTGCACAAATTGGTGAAGAATGGCTGGAAAAAGAAATTCATGTGGAGCATGTAGAATTATGACAAATAAAATTTATGAATACAAGGATGACCAGGACTGGTATGTCGGGTCCTATAGTATTTTTGGTGGCGTCCGGACGTTGACGGATGAAGACTTGGATTTCCCTCTGGTTGGATTGGCCAAAATCTTTCGAGACGAGGAACGAGGTTTCCCGATTTCAGTTACTGTTTTACGCTATGGTTCTCGCTACCGTTTATTGTCTTTTGTGGTAGATATACTAAACCAAGAAGCAGGTCGCAATCTAGAAGTCATCCAACGTCAGGGAGCTTTGCTTTTGGTTGAAAATGGCCAACTCTTGTATGTGGAATTGCCTAAAGAAGGGGTCAATGTTCATGATTTCTTTGAGACAAGCAAGGTCAGAGAAACCTTATTGATTGCGACTCGAAACGAAGGCAAGACCAAGGAATTCCGAGCTATCTTTGATAAGTTAGGCTACGATGTGGAAAATCTTAATGACTATCCTGACCTGCCTGAAGTAGCTGAAACAGGCATGACCTTCGAAGAAAATGCCCGTCTCAAGGCAGAAACCATTTCCCAATTAACGGGCAAGATGGTTTTGGCAGATGACTCAGGTCTCAAAGTCGATGTCCTTGGTGGCTTGCCAGGTGTCTGGTCAGCTCGTTTCGCAGGTGTGGGAGCTACTGACCGTGAAAACAATGCCAAACTCTTGCACGAATTGGCCATGGTCTTTGAACTCAAGGACCGCTCGGCTCAATTCCATACAACCCTAGTCGTAGCCAGTCCAAACAAGGAAAGCTTGGTTGTTGAAGCAGACTGGCCTGGCTACATTAACTTTGAACCTAAGGGTGAAAATGGATTTGGTTACGATCCTCTCTTCCTTGTAGGAGAGACAGGCAAGTCCTCAGCTGAATTAACCCTTGAAGAAAAAAATAGTCAATCTCACCGCGCCTTAGCCGTTAAGAAACTTTTGGAGGTATTTCCATCATGGCAAAGCAAACCATCATTGTAATGAGCGATTCCCATGGCGATAGCTTGATTGTGGAAGAAATCCGTGATCGCTATGTAGGCAAAGTTGATGCCGTTTTTCATAACGGCGATTCTGAACTGCGTCCTGATTCTCCCCTTTGGGAAGGCATCCGCGTTGTTAAAGGGAACATGGACTTCTATGCCGGCTATCCAGAACGTTTGGTGACCGAGCTTGGTTCGACCAAGATTGTCCAAACTCATGGCCACTTGTTTGACATTAATTTCAACTTTCAAAAGTTGGACTACTGGGCTCAGGAAGAAGAGGCCGATATCTGCCTTTATGGTCACTTGCATGTGCCAAGTGCTTGGATGGAAGGCAAGACCCTCTTTCTAAATCCAGGCTCCATCAGTCAACCACGTGGGACCATCAGAGAATGTCTCTATGCTCGTGTGGAGATTGATGATAGTTATTTTAAAGTGGACTTTTTGACACGAGACCATGAGGTGTATCCGGGCTTGTCCAAGGAGTTTAGCCGATGATTGCCAAGGAGTTTGAGACTTTCTTGTTGGGGCAAGAAGAAACTTTTTTGACCCCTGCTGAAAATCTAGCTGTGTTGATTGATACCCACAATGCGGATCATGCGACCCTCTTGCTCAGTCAGATGACCTATACCCGTGTTCCCGTTGTAACAGATGAAAAACACTTTGTTGGGACGATTGGGCTCAGAGATATTATGGCTTATCAGATGGAGCATGACTTGAATCAAGAAATTATGGCGGATACGGATATTGTTCATATGACCAAAACGGATGTAGCGGTTGTTTCGCCTGATTTTACCATTACGGAGGTCTTGCACAAGCTGGTAGATGAGTCCTTCTTGCCGGTTGTGGATGCGTCTGGTATTTTCCAAGGAATTATCACGCGCAAGTCTATCCTAAAGGCAGTGAATGCCCTCTTGCATGACTTTAGTAAGGAATATGAGATTCGATGCAAATGAGAGACAGGATTTCAGCCTTTTTAGAAGAAAAGCAGGACTTATCTGCCAATTCCAAACAGTCCTATAAGTATGATTTAGAGCAATTTTTAGACATTGTGGGCGAGCGGATTTCTGAGACCAGTCTCAAGATTTACCAAGCCCAACTAGCCAATCTAAAAATCAGTGCCCAGAAGCGAAAGATTTCGGCCTGTAACCAATTTCTCTACTTCCTCTATCAAAAAGGAGAGGTGGACAGCTTTTATCGTTTGGAATTAGCTAAACAAGCTGAAAAGAAGCCCGAGAAGCCAGAACTCATAGACCTAGACTCTTTTTGGCTGGAAAGCGACTATCCAGAGGGTCGCTTGCTAGCGCTCTTAATCCTAGAAATAGGGCTCTTACCGAGTGAGATTTTAGCCCTCAAGGTTGCGGATATCAATCTAGATTTTCAGGTGCTGAGAATCAGCAAGGCTTCCCAACATAGGATTGTCACCATTCCCACAACCTTGCTTTCAGAGTTGGAATCCTTGATGGGGCAGACCTATCTGTTTGAAAGGGCAGGGAAAGCTTATTCTCGTCAGTGGGCCTTCCGTCAGTTGGAGTCTTTTGTCAAGGAGAAAGGTTTCCCAACCTTATCAGCTCAAGCTTTACGAGAACAGTTCATTCTACGACAAATTGAAAACAAGGTCGATTTGTACGAAATTGCAAAAAAATTAGGATTAAAAACAGTCCTGACCTTAGAAAAATATAGATAATGGATATTAAATTAAAAGATTTTGAAGGGCCTCTGGACTTACTTTTGCACCTGGTTTCCAAGTATCAGATGGATATCTACGATGTGCCCATTACGGAAGTCATCGAACAGTACTTAGCCTATGTCTCAACCCTGCAGGCCATGCGTCTGGAAGTGACGGGTGAGTACATGGTCATGGCCAGTCAGCTCATGCTGATTAAGAGCCGCAAGCTTCTTCCAAAGGTAGTAGAAGTGACAGATTTGGAAGATGACCTAGAGCAGGATCTTCTCTCCCAAATCGAAGAATACCGCAAGTTCAAGCTCTTGGGTGAGCACTTGGAAGCTAAGCACCAAGAACGGGCCCAGCACTATTCCAAAGCGCCGACAGAGTTGATTTACGAAGATGCGGAGCTTGTGCATGACAAGACGACCATTGACCTCTTTTTGGCTTTTTCAAATATCCTAGCAAAGAAAAAAGAGGAGTTTGCCCAGAATCACACGACTATCTTGCGGGATGAGTATAAGATTGAGGACATGATGGTTATCGTGAAAGAGTCCTTGACTGGACGAGATCAATTGCGCTTGCAGGATTTGTTTAAGGAAGCCCAGAATCTCCAAGAGGTCATCACCCTCTTTTTGGCAACCCTAGAGTTAATCAAAACCCAGGAGCTGATCCTCGTGCAAGAGGAAAGTTTCGGAGATATTTATCTCATGGAAAAGAAGGAAGAAAGTCAAGTGGCCCAAAGCTAGACTTGATAGAGAGGAAAGATGAGTACTTTAGCAAAAATAGAAGCGCTCTTGTTTGTAGCGGGTGAAGATGGGATTAGAGTCCGCCAGTTAGCTGAACTCCTCTCTCTGCCACCGACAGGTATCCAACAGAGTTTAGAAAAATTAGCCCAAAAGTATGAAAAAGATCAAGAGTCGAGCTTGTCCCTGATTGAGACAGGTGGAGCTTATAGATTGGTGACCAAACCTCAACTTGCAGCGATTTTGAAGGAATATTCCAAAGCTCCCATCAACCAGAGCTTGTCTCGGGCAGCTCTTGAGACCTTGTCCATCGTTGCCTACAAGCAACCTATCACACGGATAGAAATTGATGCCATCCGTGGGGTCAACTCGAGTGGAGCCTTGGCAAAGTTGCAGGCTTTTGACCTGATAAAGGAAGACGGGAAAAAAGAAGTGTTGGGGCGCCCCAACCTCTATGTAACTACGGATTATTTCCTAGATTACATGGGGATAAACCATTTAGAAGAATTACCAGTGATTGATGAGCTTGAGATTCAAGCCCAAGAAAGCCAATTATTTGGTGAAAGGATAGAAGAAGATGAGAATCAATAAGTATATTGCCCACGCAGGTGTGGCCAGTAGGAGAAAAGCAGAAGAGCTGATCAAGCAAGGCCTGGTGACGGTTAACGGCCAAGTGGTACGTGAACTAGCAACCACTATCAAGTCAGGCGACAAGGTCGAAGTTGAAGGTCAACCTATCTACAACGAAGAAAAGGTCTATTATCTGCTGAACAAACCACGCGGTGTCATTTCCAGTGTGACAGATGACAAGGGGCGTAAGACTGTTGTCGACCTCTTGCCCAACGTGAAGGAACGCATCTACCCTGTAGGTCGTTTGGACTGGGATACATCAGGAGTCTTGATTTTGACCAATGATGGGGATTTTACGGATGAGATGATTCACCCTCGTAATGAGATTGACAAGGTTTATGTCGCGCGTGTTAAAGGTGTGGCCAATAAGGATAATCTCCGCCCCTTGACTCGTGGACTTGAGATTGATGGCAAGAAAACCAAGCCGGCTGTTTATGAGATTCTCAAAGTGGATCCGGTCAAAAACCGCTCTGTGGTGCAGTTGACTATCCATGAAGGGCGTAACCACCAGGTTAAAAAGATGTTTGAAGCTGTCGGTCTCCAAGTGGACAAGTTGTCACGGACTCGTTTCGGACATCTAGACTTGACAGGACTCCGTCCAGGAGAATCCCGTCGTCTTAATAAAAAAGAAATCAGTCAACTACACACCATGGCTGTAACTAAGAAATAATGAAACGAATTTTAATAGCGCCTGTGCGCTTTTACCAACGGTTTATCTCACCAGCCTTTCCCCCCTCTTGTCGCTTTGAGCCGACTTGTTCCAACTACATGATTCAGGCTATTGAAAAACATGGCTTCAAGGGTGTTTTGATGGGCTTGGCTCGGATTTTACGTTGCCATCCCTGGTCGAAAACAGGTAAGGACCCCGTCCCAGATCATTTTTCACTCAAACGAAATCAAGAAGGAAAATGAGGCTAGGGAAAAATATTTTAGTGAAATGATAAAAACGCATCCTATCAGGTTTGAGTGAGCTTGATAGGATGCGTTTTGTCATGTAAAGATGTTAGTTGAGTTTGAAGTAGCTTATTTCAAGGCTTTTTGAGCGTCTTCAATCATGAGTTTTGTTGATTCAAGTCCGCCTCCGCTTAGATACCAGAGGTCTGGTGTTAGTTGGATAATCTTACCATTTTTAGCGGCAGGTGTTTCAGCGATAAGGGCATTTTCTAGGACACCGTCGTTGCTAGAGTTGTCCCCACCGATGGCAAGGGTACGGTTGATGACAAAGAGGATGTCAGGATTGATTTCTTTGACACTTTCAAAGCTGACTTCTTGTCCGTGGCGTGAGTCTTCAAATTTTGTGTCAGTTGGTTTGAATTTCAAGGTTTGGTACAAGAAAGAGAAACGAGATTGGGCACCAAAGGCAGCCATTTTTCCTTCATTGAGTAGAATCGCGAGGGCTTTTTTGTCAGAGCTTTCATTTTTAGTAGCGACTTCTTGGATGCTCTTGTCTAGCTTGACTAATTCTTCCTTGGCTTTCTGTGTGCCAGTTTCACCAAAGGCACTTGCTAAGGATTCGATATTAGCCTTGGTAGAAGTCCAGTAGTCGTCCTTGCTTGCTTGGAAGAGAACAGTCGGAGCAATTTCTTTGAATTTATCTACGAATTTTTGGGTACGTGGTGAAGCGATAATCAAATCTGGTTCAAGAGCAGCAATGGCTTCTAGGTCTGGCTCAACCATAGAACCAACATTGTTAACTTTTCCAGCTAGGTCTTTGAGATAGGTTGGAACAGTTTTTGTAGGCATTCCAACGATATTCTTTTCAAAACCTAAAGCGCGAATAGTATCCGCAGCGCCGAGGTCAAAGGTCACAATCTTTTCAGGCGCTTTTGAAAGTTTGACCTCGTCTAGTGAACTTTTAATGGTTACCTCTGTTGGAGCAGAGCTGTTTGTTTCCGACTGGCTAGTGCTTGAGTTTGTGTTTGTACTACATGCACAAAGTAGGAGCAAGAAGCTGGCCACTAGGGCAGTGAAATAAAGTTTAAGGGATGTTTTCATGATTTCTCCTTTTTAAAATGTGATAACGATTTAGGGAGTCTCTTGTTCTTATTGACTAAGAGACTGAAGGTTCTCTAACTTGAACTTCTATGTTACTAGCTATAGATACAGATCTTTTTGCCATTGATATCAGCTAGCGTGATGGGAATCTCATAGAGTTGACTGAGTAGGTCAGCCTGCATGATTTGATTGGTTGTTCCCTTGCTAAAGACTTGACCATCCTTGAAGGCGACAATTTCATCTGCATACTGACTGGCCATGTTGATATCGTGGAGGACGATGATAATGGTCTTTCCGAGTTCCTCCACCAGTCGCCGAAGAATCTGCATCATGCTGACGCTTTGCTTGATATCGAGATTGTTGAGTGGTTCGTCCAGCAAGATAAAGTCCGTATCCTGGGCCAGTACCATAGCGATAAAGACCCGCTGGAGCTGGCCTCCAGACAGGCTATCGATGTAGCGGTCTTTTAAGGTGGTCAGTTCTAGATAGGTCAGGGTTTCTCGGATTTTTTCCCAATCTTCTGATCTAAGTCGACCTCGGCTGTAAGGAAAACGTCCAAAACTGACCAGTTCTTCAACAGTCAATTTGGCTTGGTAATTGATCTTCTGCTTTAAGATGGTGAGTTCTTGAGCCAGTTCTTGCGAATTCCAACTCTCGATTTCACGGCCTTTGATACTGAGAATTCCCTGATCTTTTTTGGTCAGTCTGCTCATGATGGAGAGGAGAGTCGATTTTCCAGCACCATTTGGACCAATGAAGGCTGTCAGTTTCTGAGGACTGACTTCAAGCGAAATGTCTTGCAAAATATCCTGTTTTTGAATGGATTTGTCAATGTTTTTCAGTTTCACTGACGCGCCCTCCTGTATAGTAAGATAAAGAATAAGAGACCACCTACGCTCTCGATGATCATGCTGATGCGAATTTCCAGCGCAAAGACTCGTTCAATCAGGGCTTGCCCCAAGGTCAAACTGATAAATCCAATCAGAATTGCTACGATAAAGAGCAACTTGTGCCGGTAATCTTTGACAATCAGGTAAGTGAGATTGGCCAGCATAAAACCGAAGAAGGCCATAGGCCCTACCAAGGCAGTGGCCGTTGAGGTCAAAAGTACGATACCCCAGAGGAGCTCTCTCTGTTCTTTTTCAACGTCGAGTCCCAGTATCTGAGCCGTTTCTCTTTGCAGGTGCAAGACATCCAGAATGACTGCTTTTCGAAAGAAAAAGATTGTCAAGGCAAGGATGATCAGAGAACCGATGGCTAGGATGGGAGTGTTGAGATGCTGAAAGGAAGCAAAGAGACTGTTTTGCAGTTTATCGTATTCATTTGGATCCATTAGAACCTGAAGGAAGGTACTGATATTTCGAAAGAGACTTCCAAGGGCTAGACAGATTAGCAGGATGCAGACCAGGTCTTGCTTCATCAGTGTCTTCAAGTAACCTTGTAAGGCGAGAAAGAAGAGGGATTGGAGCAGAAGCAAGACCAGAAATTCTAAGATAGGAGACTTTCCAAGCTGAAGAAATTTGCTTTCAAAAACTAGTAGCAGGGTTTGTAGTAGGACGTAGAAGGATTCGATTCCCAAAATACTTGGTGTCAGGAAGCGATTTTCCGTCAGGGTTTGAAAACTAATGGTCGAAATCCCTGTCGCGATAGCCACCAAGAGATAAACAACTATCTTTTGTGAACGTAATTTCCATGCAAAGACAGACAGGTGGGTGATGGGCCAAAAGTAGAGGAGACAAGCACCGATGACCAGAATAATGAGAAGGCAGAAGAGCTTGGTATGTTTGCTTTTAAACTGCATCTTTTCGTCCCCCTCTCCATAGAAGTAGGATAAAGACGAGGCTACCAATGATTCCTAGTAGAAGACTGACAGACAGTTCATAGGGCCGAATTAGAACTCGGGATAGGATATCGCAGGCCAGAACTAGATTAGCACCGACCAGAGCGACGATGAGTTTGGTCTGACTTAGATTATCTCCATAGTGCTTGCGAACAAGATTGGGAACGATGACCCCGAGAAATGGCAAGCCACCCACAGTAATCATGGTGACACTAGTCGTTAGCACCACCAGAAAGAGGGCCAGTTTTTCAAGTAGGGAGTAGGAAATCCCCAAACTTTCGCTAGTTTCTTTTCCTAGATTCATGATGGTAAAAGTTTGGGATAATTTCCAAACGGCTATCAGGATAATGAGGCCTAAGAAGAGCCACTCATACTGATGAGTCTGAATCATGGAGAAGGAGCCCTGGGTCCAGGCTGTCATACTCTGAACCAGATTGAAACGGTAGGCGATAACTTCTGTCACAGAACCAATAATCCCGCTATAGATGATCCCAATCAGAGGCAACATCCACCTTTCCTTTACAGTAAAAATGGTCATAAAGGCTAGGAAGAAGAGGGTGAATACGATGGATGAAACAAAAGCGAAGAGCATCTTTTGGGTCAGACTAGCCGACGGAAAGACAAAGAGGCTCAATACCATTCCCAGTTTGGCGGCTTCAGTGGTTCCAACTGTACTCGGAGCAGCAAACTGATTTTGAGTGATAGTCTGCATGAGCAGTCCTGCCATACTCATACTAGAGGCCGTCAGGAGAATACTGATGGTTCTTGGAAGACGGGACTCTTGAAAGAGAAGCAAAGTTTCATGATCCAGAGCAAAGAGTTTTCCCCATGAAAAATCACTGGTCCCAATGCTAATAGAGAGAAAGACTAGGAGTAGAAGTAAGCCAATTAAATAATGAGAAAGTTTCATGCCCCATCCTTTCATGTAGATTTGGTACCGAAAGATACCTGCGGATATTACTGTAACACGATTTATTTAATCTGTCAATAAATTTTCTGACAATTTAATGTAAAAAGAAAGAAAAATTCCTGAAACAAGTGCGAAATCCCTCTTTTATAGGATAAACTTGCAAAACCCAATCCACCTTCCCGCTATCCTTCTCCTGTAAAAAGTGGTAAAATGGATGAAAGAAAGAAGGAACTGAAATGATAACATTATTTTCAAAAATCAAAGAAGTAACAGAACTTGCTGCGATCTCAGGTCATGAAGCGCCTGTCCGTACTTATCTTCGTGAAAGGTTGACACCGCACGTGGATGAAGTGGTAACAGATGGCTTGGGTGGTATTTTCGGAGTTAAACATTCAGAAACTGCAGATGCACCGCGCGTCTTGGTCGCTTCTCACATGGATGAAGTTGGTTTTATGGTCAGCGAAATCAAGCCAGATGGTACTTTTCGTGTGGTTGAAATTGGTGGTTGGAATCCTATGGTGGTTAGCAGCCAACGTTTCAAACTCTTGACTCGTGATGGTCGTGAAATTCCTGTGATCTCAGGCTCTGTCCCTCCACATTTGACACGTGGAACAGGTGGACCAACCATGCCAGCTATTGCAGATATCGTCTTTGATGGTGGTTTTGTGGATAAGGCTGAGGCAGAAAGCTTTGGAATCCGTCCTGGTGACACCATTGTCCCAGATAGTTCCGCTATCTTAACAGCCAATGAAAAAAATATCATCTCAAAAGCTTGGGACAACCGCTACGGTGTTCTTATGGTTAGCGAGTTGGCGGAAGCTCTGTCAGGTCAAAAACTCGGAAATGAACTCTATCTTGGCTCTAACGTTCAAGAAGAGGTTGGTCTCCGCGGTGCTCATACATCTACAACTAAGTTTGACCCAGAAGTTTTCCTAGCAGTTGACTGCTCACCTGCTGGTGATGTTTATGGTGGTCAAGGCAAGATTGGGGCTGGAACCTTGATTCGTTTCTACGACCCAGGTCACTTGCTTCTCCCAGGGATGAAGGATTTCCTTTTGACAACGGCTGAAGAAGCTGGTATCAAGTACCAATACTACTGTGGTAAAGGCGGAACAGACGCTGGCGCAGCTCATCTGAAAAATGGTGGTGTCCCATCAACAACAATCGGTGTTTGCGCTCGTTATATCCATTCTCATCAAACCCTTTACGCTATGGATGACTTCTTAGAAGCTCAAGCTTTCTTGCAAGCCTTGGTGAAAAAATTGGATCGTTCAACGGTTGATTTGATTAAAAATTATTAAACTTAAGGAGGTGGTAGGGATGGTAGAACCAAACCTAGAAAGCCTTGTAAAAGATCTTTACAATCATGCTCGACATGATTTGAGTGAAGATTTAGTTGCTGCTCTCCTAGAGACTGCTAAAAAACTGCCTACTACAAATGAGCAATTGCTGGCAGTTCGTCTCTCAGGCCTGGTCAATCGTGAATTGCTCCTAAATCCTAAACATCCAGCACCTGAGTTGCTCAACTTGGCTCGCTTTATCAAAAGAGAAGAAGCAAAGTACAGAGGAACTGCGGCTTCTGCGCTTATGTACGGGGAGCTCTTTAAAATGCTTTGATTCCATTGTGAATCAAAGCATTTTTCTATATGGTAGAAGAGTAATTCTTGATTAGGAGAAGAAAAAGCCATCCCATTTAGGATAGCTTCTTGGATCTTAGATTTGTTCAGCGATGACCTTTTCAGCTAGATTCATAGCGTGGTCAGACACTCGAGTGTAGTGGGAAATGATGTCGATAAAGTTGACCCCAGCTTGTGTTGAACACTCGCCCTTGTTGAGGCGTTTGATGTGGGTCTTTCTGAGAACACGTTCCATATTGTTGATTTCTTTATGGCGTTCAATCAGACTTTGAGCTTTTTCAATGTCGTTGTTTTCCACGCTATCAAGGGCATCCTTGATAAAGTCAGTAGTTTTTTGATAGATATCAGCCAATTCCTGCAAAGCAGCTTCAGAGAACTCGACATTTTTACGTTGAAGGTAGTCAGTCAGATTGATTAGGGCCTCTGCGTGATCCCCAATCCGTTCCAAATCGCGAGATGAATCCAGGATGTTGGTCAGCACTTCACTTTCTTTCTGGCTAAGGGCTTCACTTGAAAGGGTAATAAGGTAACGAGTCAATTTTTCATCAATGGTATTGATTGCTTCTTCTGTCTTGTGGCCTTTTTCAGCAACCTTTTCATTAAGGTCAATGATGTAGTTGTATGAAAGGTCAAAGGCTTTAGAAGCATAATTTCCCAAGTGAAGGAGTTCTTTCTTTGCATTTCCGAGAGCGATTGATGGAGCTTGTTTAATCAAATGCTCATCAAGATAAAGTGGTTCGTACTTGACAACTTCATCTTCACCAGGGATGAGCTTGGTTACAAAGTAGGCCAAGGCTCCGATGAATGGAAATTGTACAATGGTGTTACTTACGTTAAAGGCACCGTGAGAGAAGGCGATGGTCATCTCAGGTGAGAGGTGAAGGAGTGCCTGGAAGTACTCAATCATAGACGTAAATGGACCTAATAAGATTAAGCAAAGAATAGTCCCTAAAACGTTAAAGGTGACGTGGGTTGCAGCAACGCGTTTCGCAGAGATATTGGCTCCAGCTGCCGCGATGATAACTGTTAGGGTTGTCCCGATATTATCCCCGAAGAGAACCGGTAGAGAACCTTTAAGATCAAGGAATCCACCTGCATAGAGACCTTGCAAAATCCCGATTGTCGCAGAAGAAGCTTGGATGAGGACGGTAATCACTGCACCGGCAAAAACTCCCAACACAGGATTTTGTCCCAAGGTTACCATGTATTCCTTGAATTGTGGTAAATCTTTAAGAGGACTCATACCGGCACTGATGAGGTTGAGGGCGTAGAAGATTCCCCCTACGCCAAACAGGATGCGCCCGATATTGTTTGCTGTTCTATTTTTGGTAAAGAAGAGGAACATGGTTCCAAGGAAAATCAGGGGTAAAGCATACTCACCAAGCTTGAAACCGATGATAAAGGAAGTAACTGTGGTTCCGATGTTGGCTCCCATGATAATTCCGATAGCCTGTCTAAGAGTGAGAAGACTAGCGCTGACCAGCCCAACCGTGATAACTGTAACCCCTGTACTTGACTGAATCAGGGCAGTCACGACAATTCCGACTAGAACACCTAAAAAGGGATTGCTAGTGTACTTGTCAATGTAAAAACGAAGGCGATCTCCAGCAGCTTGTTGCAAACCGTCTCCCATGGTCTTGATACTATATAAGAATAATCCTAGACCACCTAAAAAGTGAAATAAAATTTCCTGCCAATTAATGGACATTTCTTTTTCCTCCGAAAAATAATAACGGAATTTCTCCTATTCTATTTTAAAGGATAAAAGTAAATCTAACAAGTGTTTAGATGAAATTTTCCTAAGAAAAGGCAACTTTCTTTAAAAATAGTGAGTAAATTTACTTTCCAAGAGTGGGTTTATGGAATTATGTCCAAATTTTACTGATTATTATCCTAGTTATAGTTTTTATGTTAATTAGATTGACATCGCTTTCATATAGGATAAAATGAAGATGATCCTGTTCTGATGGTTGTCATGAGAACAGTTACTTTTTGCAAAAAAGTAAAGCGCTTACTTTTAACTTTTATTTTAATAGGAGGAAAAGATGAAAGATCTATTCTATGAAAAACGTTGCCGTTACAGCATTCGTAAGTTGTCAATCGGGGCTTGTTCCTTGATGATCGGTTCAGCTTTGTTTGCGAGTCCAGTCCTCGCCGAACAGCTCTCAGTTTCTGACACAGTAGCAAATACGAGCGCTCAAGCTGCAAGTACTAGTGAAACAACTAATCCAGACACTGCAGCTATCGAAAAACAATTATCGGAAGCAGAGAACAACGTAGCTGAGCAACCAATTTCAGAAAACACTCCAGCAATAACGGATTTGCTTAATAAAAAAGAAGAAGCGAAGCCTGCTCCGACGGATAAAGCTGAAAAACCTGCTCAACCAACTGACAAAGAAGGAGTCAAGCCTGAGGAAGCGCCCCAAGTAGTTGAGAAGAAAGCAGATAAACCAATTCTAGCAGACGTTCCTAAAAATGAAGAAAAAAGTCTCCGACCAAAAGAAATCAAATTTGATACTTGGGAGGATTTGTTGAAATGGGAACCGGGTGCGCGTGAAGATGATCCCATCAATCGTTCCTCAGTTGAACTAGCCAAGCGCCATAGAGGCCAGTTGGTAAATGAAAAAGCAAGTAGAAGAGCCAAGGTTCAGGCGCTAGCAAATACCAACTCAAAGGCTAAAGACCACGCTTCTGTTGGTGGAGAAGAATTCAAGGCCTACGCCTTTGATTACTGGCAATACTTGGATTCAATGGTCTTCTGGGAAGGTCTCGTTCCAACTCCTGACGTTATTGATGCAGGTCACCGTAACGGGGTTCCTGTATATGGTACACTCTTCTTCAACTGGTCCAATAGTATTGCAGATCAAGAAAAATTTGTTGCTGCTTTGAAACAAGATGAGGATGGAACCTTCCCTATTGCCCGAAAACTTGTCGACCTTGCTAAGTACTATGGCTTTGATGGATATTTTATCAACCAAGAAACAACGGGTGACTTAGTAACGCCACTTGGTGAAAAAATGCGTCAATTCATGCTCTATACAAAAGAATATGCGGCAAAAGTCAACCATCCAATCAAGTATGCTTGGTACGATGCCATGACCTATAAATATGGTCGTTACCACGAAGATGGTCTAGGTGATTACAACTACCAGTTTATGCAAAAAGAAGGAGACAAGGTCCCTGCGGATCAATTCTTTGCTAACTTCAACTGGAATAAGGAAAAGAATGACCACTCCGTAGAGATGGCAAAATGGCTAGAACGTAGCCAATATGATGTCTTTGCAGGCTTGGAATTGCAACAAGGTGGTTCTTATAAGACCAAAGTCAAATGGGATGCCCTCTTAGATGAAAAAGGTAAGTTGCGTTTGTCACTGGGACTCTTTGCACCAGATACGATTACCAGTCTAGGAAAAACAGGTGAAGATTACCACAAGAACGAAGACATCTTCTTCACAGGTTACCAAGGAGATCCGACAGCTCAAAAACCAGGTGACAAAGAGTGGTATGGGATTGCCAATTTAGTTGCTGATCGTACACCAGCAGTAGGACGCACCTTCACTACTTCCTTTAATACAGGACATGGTAGAAAGTGGTTTGTAGATGGTAAAGTTTCTAAGGATTCTGAGTGGAACTACCGTTCTGTTTCAGGTATCTTGCCAACATGGCGCTGGTGGCAGACTTCAACAGGGGAAAAACTTCGTGCAGAATATGATTTTACAGATGCCTACAATGGCGGAAATTCCCTTAAATTCTCAGGTAATGTAGCTGGTAAGACGGACCAGGATGTGAATTTGTATTCTACTAAGTTAGAAGTAACTGAGAAAACCAAACTTCGTGTTGCCCACAAGGGAGGAAAAGGCTCGAAAGTTTATATGGCCTTCTCTACAACTCCAGACTACAAATTCGATGATGCAGATGCATGGAAAGAGCTAACCCTTTCTGACAACTGGACAAATGAAGAATTTGCTCTCAGCTCACTAGCAGGTAAAACCATCTATGCAGTCAAACTCTTCTTCGAGCATGAAGGAGCCGTAAAAGATTATCAGTTTAACCTAGGTCAATTAACAATTTCAGACAATCACCAAGCACCACAAGCGCCTACAGGTCTCTCTGTGGTGAAACAATCTCTTAAGAATGCCCAAGAAGCTGAAGCAGTGGTTCAATTTTCGGGTAATCAAGATGCGGATTTCTATGAAGTCTACGAAAAAGATGGGGATAACTGGCGTTTGTTGACAGGTTCATCTGCTTCAACCATCTACTTGCCAAAAGTTAGCCGCTCTGCTAATGCGACTGGTACGACGCAAGAATTGAAAGTCGTTGCAGTTGGTAAAAATGGCCTTCGTTCAGAAGCTGCGACGACATCCTTTAACTGGGGGATGACTGTTCAGGATACAACTCTCCCAAGACCTTTGGCTAAAAATATTGTTCCAGGGGCAACGGTTATTGGTAGCACTTTCCCGAATACTGAAGGCGGGGAAGGCATCGAAGGCATGTTGAACGGTACGATTACAAGTCTGTCAGACAAATGGTCTTCAGGACAATTGAGCGGTAGTGTCGATATTCGTTTGACTCAACCACGTCGTGTTGTCAGATGGGTAATGGATCATGCGGGAGCTGGTGGTGAGTCTGTTAACGATGGTTTGATGAACACCAAGGACTTTGATCTTTACTACAAGGATACAGATGGCGAGTGGAAACTAGCCAAGGAAGTCCGTGGCAATAAAGCGCACGTTACGGATATCACTCTTGACAAACCAATTACTGCCCAAGACTGGCGTTTGCATGTCATTACATCTGATAACGGAACACCTTGGAAGGCCATTCGTATCTACAACTGGAAGATGTACGAAGCCTTGGACACAGAAAGTCAAAATATTCCAATGGCTAAGGTAGCTGCTCGTTCGCTTGGAAACCACCAAATTCAACTAGGCTTCTCTGATGTTCCGGCAGGCGCAACCATCACCGTTTACGACAAGGCTGATTCACAAACACCAATTGCAACCTTGAAGACTGAAACTGGAGGTGACTTGGCAACAGCTCCATTGGGCTTTGACAAGCAACCAACTCTCCTCTACTATCGTACCCAACTACCTGGCAAAGAAATCAGTAACACCTTGGCTGTAGCGATTCCACAGGATGAGAGAAAAATTGCTGCGGTTAGCCTGGAAAAAGAACCTAAAAAGACGGTTTACAAAGTAGGAGAAAAACTGGACCTCAGAGGCGGAACACTCCGTGTTCAATACGAAGGGGGACGAGCCGACGAGCTGATTAACCTTACTCACTCAGGTGTGACGGTATCTGGATACGATGATCATCAAAAAGGGGGACAAAACCTAACACTTCAATACCTTGGTTTACCAGTGTCAGGTGATCTGAAAGTCCAAGTGACAGGACAGGATGAAGGAAAAACAAAAGAAGTAGCGGGCTTGTATATTACTAAGAAACCAAAAACAGACTATCTAGTAGGAGATCAACTGGATCTCTCTGAAGGTCACTTTGGTGTTCTCTATGATGACGAGACAGAAGAGACTCACAGCTTTACTGATGAAGGTGTTGAAATCACGGGCTACGATGCTCAGAAGACTGGACGCCAGACCTTGACCCTGCATTACAAGGGGCACACAGCTGAGTTTGATGTCTTGGTTTCTCCAAAGGCTGCAGTTAATGATGAATACCTTAAACAAGAAATCACTGCTGCCCAAGGCCGTCAGTCAACCCTTGCCTATACCTTCTCAAGTGAGGACAAACAAGCTGTACTAGTAGAGAAACTCAATACAGCTAAAGCTGTTGCAGAAAACCATGATGCCAGTCAAGAAGAAGTCAACAAAGCCTTGAATGAATTGAAACAAGCTGGAGCGGACTTGGATGGAAATCAACGTTATCAAACTGCTAGAGAAGAATTGGAAGGCTTGCTTGAATCTGTCCGTGAAAAAGATCCTAAAGCCGAGTTGATTGAACAAGCAGAAACTTTGTTGGCTTCAGAGATGCCAACTCCACAAGCTTTTGCGGACATGAAAGAAAAGCTGAATAAGAGACTAGCTCCTGCAGAAGAAAGTCATCATGTTGGGAGCATGGATCCAAGTGAAGTAGCCCCAACAGTTGAGGTCCTCCCTGAACTAGTTGTTGAAACTGAAACAACAGCCTATGAGCGTCAAGAGCGACCAAATGCGAACCTTCTTAAAGGTCAACGTCAACTTGTCCAAAAAGGAGAAGAAGGGCAGATTCGTCGTCTAGTAGAAGTAGATGCTCAAGGCAATCGTATCCTTCGTACAACAGAAATTTTCAAGGAAGCTGTTCCAGAGATTACCGAAGTAGGTACAAAAGTTCTGTCAAGTAACCAACCGGCTGAGGGAGTAAAAGATTTAGTTCTAGAAACTCCGAAACTAGAAATTGAAGAGGATACAGTGGCCTTCAATCGTCAAGAACGATCAAATGCGAACCTTCTTAAAGGTCAACGTCAACTTGTCCAAGCAGGAGTTGAGGGACAAATTCGTCGCTTGGTTGAAGTAGATAGTCAAGGCAATCGTACGCTTCGCGCTACAGAAGTTTTGAAAGAAGTAAACCCTGAAATCGTAGAAGTTGGAACCAAAGTCTTTTCAAGTAATCAACCAGCTGAGGGAGTAAAAGACCTGGTTCTAGAAACTCCGAAACTAGAAGTTGAAGAAATTGCAGTATCCTTTGAACGTCAAGAACGTTCAAGCTCAGAACTTCTCAAAGGTCAACGTCGTATTGTGCAAGCTGGAGAAGAAGGACAAGTTCGTCGCTTTGTAGAAGTCGATGTCCAAGGCAATCGTACCCTTCGTACAACAGAAGTTCACAAGGAAGCTCTTCCGGAAATTGTTGAAGTTGGAACGAAAGAAGAGCAAGCCTCTCAAAAAACAGGTCAATCTCTTTTAGCAACACCGACAAATGAAAAAGTAGGTAAAGAACTTCCAAATACTGGAGTAAGAAGAGATGCTAGTCTAGTGGCACTAGGACTCCTCGGAGTGATGATTGGCTATGGCCTACTTGCTGGAAAGAAGAGAGAAAACGAATCGATTTAGGATTCTTGCATTTCCTCATAACAACTAAAAACGAGGTTTGACTGCAGATTAGTCAAACCTCGTTTTAACTAGTAAAAATCAGTGGAAGAATGAGATGGATTAACTAGTTTTTCTTGTATTACTTAGTAATTTGGAAAGGTTTTTCTAGTTTTGATTTTCAGAAATGCTAGTTTTCGTTGCAAGAAAGAACTGGAAAAGTTTAGGGTTTTTCTATCTCTTTTGGTGATTTTGTGATATAATTAACACGTATAAAAAAAGAAGGAGTCATATCTAATGGCAAAATTGACTGTTAAAGACGTTGACTTGAAAGGGAAAAAAGTTCTCGTTCGTGTTGACTTCAACGTACCTGTAAAAGATGGCGTGATTACCAACGACAACCGTATCACTGCAGCTCTTCCAACTATCAAGTACATCCTTGAACAAGGTGGACGTGCTATCCTCTTCTCTCACCTTGGCCGTGTAAAAGAAGAAGCAGACAAAGCTGGTAAATCACTTGCTCCTGTAGCTGCTGACTTGGCAGCTAAATTGGGTCAAGACGTTGCTTTCCTTCCAGGTGTCACTCGTGGTGCTGAATTGGAAGCAGCTATCAACGCTCTTGAAGATGGACAAGTTCTCTTGGTTGAAAACACTCGTTACGAAGATGTTGACGGCAAGAAAGAATCTAAAAACGATCCTGAACTTGGTAAATACTGGGCATCACTTGGAGATGGTATCTTCGTAAACGATGCATTCGGTACAGCTCACCGTGCACACGCATCTAACGTTGGTATCTCAGCAAACGTTGAAAAAGCAGTTGCTGGTTTCCTTCTTGAAAACGAAATTGCCTACATCCAAGAAGCAGTTGAAGCTCCAGAACGTCCATTCGTGGCTATCCTTGGTGGTTCAAAAGTTTCAGACAAGATTGGTGTTATCGAAAACTTGCTTGAAAAAGCTGATAAAGTTCTTATCGGTGGTGGTATGACTTACACATTCTACAAAGCACAAGGTATCGAAATCGGTAACTCACTTGTAGAAGAAGACAAATTGGATGTTGCTAAAGCTCTTCTTGAAAAAGCAAACGGTAAATTGATCTTGCCAGTTGACTCAAAAGAAGCTAACGCATTTGCGGACTACACTGAAGTGAAAGACACTGAAGGTGAAGCAGTGGATCCAGGCTTCCTTGGTCTTGACATCGGTCCAAAATCTATCGCTAAATTTGACGAAGCTTTGACTGGTGCGAAAACAGTTGTATGGAACGGACCTATGGGTGTATTTGAAAACCCAGACTTCCAAGCTGGTACAATCGGTGTGATGGACGCTATCGTGAAACAACCAGGCGTTAAATCAATCATCGGTGGTGGTGACTCAGCTGCCGCAGCGATTAACCTTGGCCGTGCAGACAAATTCTCATGGATTAGTACGGGCGGAGGTGCATCAATGGAACTTCTCGAAGGTAAAGTATTGCCAGGTTTGGCTGCACTAACAGAAAAATAATTTCAGCCCGCTAGTCTCTACAAAATCCTGATTTTGTAGAAAAAGGAACAAAACTGAAACGTTAACAAAAAGGTGGCTATGTCACCTTTTTGTGTTAGTGGAGGTATTTGTGACGCGGTGGTGGAGCATCAATGGAACTTCTTGAAGGTAAAGTTCTTCCAGGACTTGCAGCTTTGACAGAAAAATAAGATTTTATAAATAAATCAAAGAAGAGAGGGATGAAAGTTCCTCTTTTCTTTTGCTTAAAATAAAAACGCTTCCTCTCAACTATTGCTCATAAAATCAGCCAATTTATGATAAAATGGAAATAGAAAGTTGAGATTATGAGTTATTTTAAAAAATATAAATTCGATAAATCCCAGTTCAAACTTGGTATGCGAACCTTTAAAACAGGTATTGCTGTTTTTCTAGTTCTCTTGATTTTTGGCTTTTTTGGCTGGAAAGGTCTTCAAATCGGTGCTTTGACAGCCGTTTTTAGCCTGAGGGAGAGTTTTGATAAGAGTGTCCATTTTGGGACTTCGCGTATTCTTGGAAATAGTATCGGTGGCCTCTATGCCCTGGTCTTCTTCTTATTAAATACATTTTTCCACGAGGCTTTTTGGGTGACCTTGATAGTTGTTCCAATCTGCACCATGTTAACCATTATGACAAATGTAGCCATGAATAACAAAGCAGGGGTTATTGGTGGTGTAGCAGCCATGTTAATCATTACCCTATCAATCCCGAGTGGGGAAACGATTTTGTACGTGTTTGCGCGTGTATCAGAAACTTTCATGGGAGTTTTTATCGCAATTCTCGTAAATTACGATATTGATCGTATTCGGCTCTTTTTAGAGAAAAAAGAAAAATAATGTTACATTTTATAACATTATCAATTGACGTTTGTCTTTTTTTAGACTATAATAGACAGAAAGAAGGAAATTGTAAATGAAGGAAAAAGAATTTCGCCGAAATATGGCTGTTTTTCCTATCGGCAGTGTTATGAAGTTGACCGATCTATCGGCGCGTCAGATTCGTTATTATGAAGATCAAGAGTTGATTAAGCCTGATCGAAACGAAGGGAACCGTCGCATGTATTCCTTGAATGACATGGATCGTCTGCTTGAAATCAAAGATTATATCTCTGAAGGCTATAATATCGCTGCCATTAAGAAAAAATATGCTGAACGTGAAGCGAAATCCAAGAAAGCGGTGAGTCAGACTGAGGTGCGTCGTGCACTTCACAATGAACTTCTCCAACAGGGTCGCTTTGCTTCAGTACGGTCACCTTTTGGTCGCGGTTAGGCAACCGCAAGTAGTCATACATTAAGGAGAAAACTCATGCCAATCACAGCTGCAGATATTCGTCGTGAAGTCAAGGAAAAAAATGTTACCTTTATTCGTCTTATGTTCTCAGATATTTTGGGGACGATGAAGAACGTCGAAATTCCTGCTACAGATGAACAGTTAGATAAAGTCTTGTCAAACAAGGCTATGTTTGATGGATCTTCTATTGAAGGTTTTGTACGTATCAATGAGTCGGATATGTACTTGTACCCTGACTTGGATACATGGACAGTCTTCCCGTGGGGAGATGAAAATGGAAGTGTTGCAGGTTTGATCTGTGATGTCTATACAACAGAAGGTGAACCATTTGCAGGAGACCCTCGTGGCAATTTGAAACGTGCTCTTCGTCACATGGAGGAAGTAGGATTCAAGTCCTTCAACCTTGGTCCAGAGCCAGAATTTTTCCTATTTAAGTTGGATGAAAATGGAGACCCAACACTTGAAGTGAATGACAAGGGTGGCTACTTTGATTTGGCACCTACGGACCTTGCGGATAATACACGTCGTGAGATTGTCAATGTCTTGACCAAAATGGGATTTGAAGTAGAAGCGAGTCACCACGAGGTTGCGGTTGGACAACACGAGATTGACTTCAAGTACGATGAAGTTCTCCGTGCCTGTGACAAGATTCAAATCTTTAAGCTCGTTGTTAAAACCATTGCTCGCAAACATGGTCTTTACGCAACCTTTATGGCAAAACCAAAATTTGGTATTGCTGGATCAGGTATGCACTGTAATATGTCCTTGTTTGATGCGGAAGGAAACAATGCCTTCTTTGATCCAAATGATCCAAAAGGAATGCAGTTGTCAGAAACTGCCTACCATTTCCTTGGCGGTTTGATCAAGCATGCCTACAACTATACTGCCATTATGAACCCAACAGTTAACTCATACAAACGTTTGGTTCCAGGTTATGAAGCGCCGGTTTACATTGCTTGGGCTGGTCGTAACCGTTCGCCACTTGTGCGCGTGCCTGCTTCACGTGGTATGGGGACTCGTCTTGAGTTGCGTTCAGTGGATCCAATGGCTAATCCGTACATCGCTATGGCTGTTCTTTTGGAAGTTGGTTTGCATGGTATTGAAAATAAAATCGAAGCACCAGCTCCTATCGAAGAAAATATCTACATCATGACAGCAGAAGAGCGTAAGGAAGCTGGCATTACAGACCTTCCATCAACTCTTCACAACGCTTTGAAAGCTTTGACTGAAGATGAAGTTGTCAGAGAAGCTCTTGGAGAACATATCTATACTAGTTTCCTTGAAGCCAAACGAATCGAATGGGCAAGCTATGCAACCTTCGTTTCACAATGGGAAATTGATAATTATTTAGACCTTTACTAATACTAATATAGAAGAAAGATTGCCTGAGGGCGGTCTTTTTTCTTGTGTTTTATATCGAGGTGTGATATATTTTATATAACGAAGTGCGATATATCGAACTGAATAGGAGGTAGCTATAAATGGAATTAACGGATAAGATTCGTCGAGTTTATCTTCCGATGACGGAAACGGGTTTTTATATCTTGTTCTGTCTGCAAAAGGAAGGTCATGGTTATAGTATTACGCAAAAGGTCAAGGAGATGACAGATTCGCAAGTTTCGATTAGTCCTGGAACTATGTATGGAACCTTGTCAAAAATGGAAAAGGATGGTTTGATTTCCTTTGTCCGCGAAGAGGAAAAACGGAAAATCTATCAGATAACAGACTTGGGACGCAAAGTCTTAGATATTGAATTGAAGCGTATTGAACGCCTCTACAGAAATAGTCGGGAGGAAGTATGATGGAAAAGAAAATTGTTTATCGAATTTTTACAATTGCGGATTATGAGAGGGAGGCTCTATACTTTAGAGAAATGCATGCTAAGGGCTGGAAACTTAGGAAAGTAAGCTATTCTATCTTATTGTTTATAGTTAAGTATACCTTTGAAAAATGTCAGCCTGAGCAAGTATCTTATCAGTTGGATTTTTACCCAATGGAAAAATCAGAGAGAACCTCCTATTTACAACTATTTAAAGATTGTGGCTGGGAGCATATTACAGACTTTAATAGTTTTTCCTATTTTAGAAAAGCACATTCTGAAATTGAATCGAATGCAGAATTTGAAATCTATAATGACGCTGCTGGGAAGTTAGCTATGGTTAATCGCATTTTAAGACTGCGATTAGTACCTGTTTTACTTTTGCTAGCCATACATATACCATTACTATTTATGTTGCTCGATAGGAGTAATACGTTTGATCTATGGAAATTTCTTGTGGTTGGGCTAGATATTTTCTTGTCTTTAATCCTCTTGTTAATAGTTGCCTATATTAGCTGGAAGTTATGGCATAAAAAGAAGGAATTATCAGATTTATGATAGGGTAGGTATGCTCAAAATTGGAGGGGAAGTCATGATCAATAAAAAGCAATTTCGGATCTTCACTATTCTTGATTTGGACAAGAAGGAAGAATATTTACATGAGATGCATTTGAAAGGTTGGAGGTATAAAACTAGTCGTTTTGGTTTATTCTATTTTGACCAATGTCAACCAGACGATGTCATCTACTGTATCTATGATTCTATATTTCTTAAAAAATATAAGCATGAACTGCAAGATTTTAGAGATAGAGGTTGGGAATTGATAGGAGCAGGTTCTTGTTCGATTTTTCGTAAATCGGCTTCTGATATACTTTCAGAGGATCAAGTCTATATGAGTAATAATCTCAGGTGGGAAGTTATGCGATCTAGACTTCGTTACTGTACAGCTACTTTCTTAGGTGGTTTGGTTGTTTGTATGAGTTTATTTAAAGAAGAACTTTCTATGTCTTTCTTCGTTATTTTTGTTTTATATGCTTTTCTGATTTCTTATCTAATCTATGGTTATTTCAGACTAAAAAGGAAATACCGAGTAGATGGAAGGTAGGGTTCTAGGTCTTCAGACTGATTTTTAGCACTCTTGATAAAAGAGTGCTAATTTTTTGAGTTTTTATCTTGACATTCTCTTTTAAGGGTGTATAATAGAATCATAAGTTAGCACTTGAGTGTATCGAGTGCTAATCGATCAGACAGAGAGGAGTGATGAGGTGGTTACAGAGCGTCAGCAGGATATTTTAAATCTGATTATTGACATCTTTACCAAAACGCACGAACCTGTCGGATCCAAAGCCTTGCAAGAGTCTATTAACTCTAGCAGTGCAACCATTCGTAATGACATGGCGGCTCTAGAAAAGCAAGGTTTGCTTGAGAAGGCTCATACTTCAAGTGGTCGGATGCCAAGTGTTGCTGGTTTTCAGTACTATGTGAAACACTCACTGGACTTTGATCGACTAGCTGAAAATGAGGTTTACGAGATCGTCAAAGCCTTTGATCAGGAATTTTTCAAATTGGAGGATATTCTGCAAGAAGCTGCTAACCTGCTGACAGACTTGAGCGGCTGTACGGTAGTAGCACTGGATGTTGAGCCGAGCAGGCAACGTTTGACAGCCTTTGATATTGTTGTTTTGGGGCAACATACAGCCTTGGCAGTATTCACCCTAGACGAGTCTCGAACGGTTACCAGTCAGTTTCTGATTCCAAGGAACTTTTTGCAGGAGGATTTGCTGAAACTGAAGAGCATCATTCAGGAACGTTTCCTCGGGCACACCGTTCTAGATATTCACTACAAGATTCGGACGGAGATTCCGCAGATTATCCAGCGTTACTTTACAACAACGGATAATGTTATTGATCTCTTTGAACACATTTTTAAGGAAATGTTCAACGAAAACATTGTGGTGGCGGGGAAGGTCAATCTCTTGAATTTTGCCAATCTGGCAGCTTATCAGTTCTTTGACCAACCGCAAAAGGTGGCTCTGGAGATTCGTGAGGGGTTGCGTGAAGATCAGATGCAAAACGTCCGTGTTGCAGACAGTCAAGAATCTTGTTTAGCAGACCTAGCGGTGATTAGTAGTAAGTTCCTCATTCCTTATAGGGGAGTTGGAATTCTAGCGATTATCGGCCCCGTCAATCTGGATTATCAGCAACTAATTAACCAAGTCAATGTGGTCAACCGTGTTTTGACCATGAAGTTGACAGATTTTTACCGCTACCTCAGCAGTAATCATTACGAAGTACACTAAGATTGAAATCATTAAAGGAGGCGAAAATGGCCCAAGATATAAAAAATGAAGAAGTAGAAGAAGTCCAAGAAGAGGAAGTTGTGGAAACGGTAGAAGAAACAACTCCTGAGAAGTCTGAATTGGACTTGGCAAATGAACGTGCAGATGAGTTCGAAAATAAATACCTTCGCGCTCATGCAGAAATGCAAAATATCCAACGCCGTGCCAATGAAGAGCGTCAAAACTTGCAACGTTACCGTAGCCAGGACTTGGCAAAAGCAATTCTCCCTTCTTTGGATAACCTAGAGCGTGCACTCGCAGTTGAAGGTTTGACAGATGATGTGAAGAAGGGCTTGGAAATGGTGCAAGAAAGCTTGATTCACGCTTTGAAAGAAGAAGGAATCGAAGAAATTGCAGCTGATGGCGAATTTGACCATAACTACCATATGGCCATCCAAACTCTCCCAGCAGACGATGAACACCCAGCAGATACCATCGCCCAAGTTTTCCAAAAAGGCTACAAACTCCATGACCGCATCCTACGCCCAGCCATGGTAGTGGTGTACAACTAGGCAATTCTGACGGTAGCTAAAGCAACTTGTCAGAAAACGGCAATCGCTATGGCGTTTGCCTAGCCACCTTACTAACTCGTCGTCGAAATAAAATCGATTTCGACTTCTCGTGTCGCAATTTACATAATAGAAAACTTGTCCGAAACGACAATAAACTATGAAGAAAGATAAGAGGCAAGCCGGAGTCTTGCAAGGAAGATATTTCCCGCTGTGGTGAAAGTTTCAGTAGCTTTTGCTACTGAAACAGGGGATTTTTGAGACAATAGGCTCAAAAATAAGTGATGAAATCCCGAAGGGAGTTGCTCACGTCCCCACCCACTTAAGGGAAATATCAAAAAATCAAAACTCGAATTAAAATTTAAGGAGAAAAACACATGTCTAAAATTATCGGTATTGACTTAGGTACAACAAACTCAGCAGTAGCAGTTCTTGAAGGAACTGAATCAAAAATCATCGCAAACCCAGAAGGAAACCGCACAACTCCATCTGTAGTCTCATTCAAAAACGGTGAAATCATCGTTGGTGATGCTGCAAAACGTCAAGCAGTTACAAATCCAGATACAGTTATCTCTATCAAATCTAAAATGGGAACTTCTGAAAAAGTTTCTGCTAACGGAAAAGAATACACTCCACAAGAAATCTCAGCTATGATTCTTCAATACTTGAAAGGTTATGCTGAAGACTACCTTGGTGAAAAAGTAACCAAAGCAGTTATCACAGTTCCTGCTTACTTCAACGACGCTCAACGTCAAGCCACAAAAGACGCTGGTAAAATCGCTGGTCTTGAAGTAGAACGTATCGTCAACGAACCAACAGCAGCAGCTCTTGCTTATGGTTTGGACAAGACTGATAAAGAAGAAAAAATCTTGGTATTCGACCTTGGTGGTGGTACATTCGACGTCTCTATCCTTGAATTGGGTGACGGTGTCTTCGACGTATTGTCAACTGCAGGGGACAACAAACTTGGTGGTGACGACTTTGACCAAAAAATCATCGACCACTTGGTAGCAGAATTCAAGAAAGAAAACGGTATTGACTTGTCTACTGACAAGATGGCAATGCAACGTTTGAAAGATGCAGCTGAAAAAGCGAAGAAAGACCTTTCTGGTGTAACTTCAACACAAATCAGCTTGCCATTTATCACTGCAGGTGAGGCTGGACCTCTTCACTTGGAAATGACTTTGACTCGTGCGAAATTTGATGATTTGACTCGTGACCTTGTAGAACGTACAAAAGTTCCAGTTCGTCAAGCCCTTTCAGATGCAGGTTTGAGCTTGTCAGAAATCGATGAAGTTATCCTTGTTGGTGGGTCAACTCGTATCCCAGCCGTTGTAGAAGCTGTTAAAGCTGAAACTGGTAAAGAACCAAACAAATCAGTAAACCCTGACGAAGTAGTTGCTATGGGTGCTGCCATCCAAGGTGGTGTGATTACTGGTGATGTCAAAGACGTTGTCCTTCTTGACGTAACACCATTGTCACTTGGTATCGAAACAATGGGTGGTGTCTTCACAAAACTCATCGACCGTAACACAACAATTCCAACATCTAAATCTCAAGTCTTCTCAACTGCGGCAGACAACCAACCAGCCGTTGATATCCACGTTCTTCAAGGTGAACGCCCAATGGCAGCAGATAACAAGACTCTTGGACGTTTCCAATTGACAGATATCCCAGCTGCACCTCGTGGAATTCCTCAAATCGAAGTAACATTTGACATCGACAAGAATGGTATCGTTTCTGTTAAGGCTAAAGACCTTGGAACTCAAAAAGAACAAACTATTGTCATCCAATCTAACTCAGGTTTGACTGATGAAGAAATTGACCGCATGATGAAAGATGCAGAAGCAAACGCTGAAGCAGATAAGAAACGTAAAGAAGAGGTTGACCTTCGTAACGAAGTAGACCAAGCTATCTTCGCAACTGAAAAGACTATCAAGGAAACTGAAGGCAAAGGCTTCGATGCAGAACGTGACGCTGCCCAAGCTGCTCTCGATGACCTTAAGAAAGCTCAAGAAGATAACAACTTGGACGACATGAAAGCAAAACTTGAAGCATTGAACGAAAAAGCTCAAGGACTTGCTGTTAAACTCTACGAACAAGCCGCCGCAGCCCAACAAGCTCAAGCAGGAGCAGAAGGCGCACAAGCAACAGGAAACGCAGGCGATGACGTCGTAGACGGAGAGTTTACTGAAAAATAAGATAGTTCGGTGGATATGTTACAACTAACGCTCGTAAATTAAGGAGTATTAAATGAAAGTTATCGACTTAATTGATTTATTACAGGATGGAACTTTAAAGTTTGAGGAAAAGGAAAATGGTAAATACTTTTCTTTGTACTCGCCCACAATAGATACCGGTAGAAAGTTCTTAGAAATTTATAATAAGGACGATGTTACTTGGGTGAAATTTCATGGGGAAGCTACTTTACACTCGGGTTTATTGAGAAAAACAAAATTATCTGGAGATAAGGGACCTATCAATAGAGAAATTAAATTTGAGGATAATCGTAATGATGTAATTGCAGTAGCAGTTGCAAGTTATTATGAAATTCAAAAAGTAATATAAAACTGAATTAATTTAAAGAAGATTTAACATTCTACTATAGAATAATCTAACCACAGAGGTTGCAACCCAGCCTCTGTTTTTCGATAAAAAGGGACTTGCCTGATTTGTTTGTGGTTTGTCTCATCAATATGAAATACAGGAATTGAACCCGGACTAAATCGAGGTTTGATTCAAAATATCAATAGAAAGGAACAAATGTGTTCGTAACTGAACACGGGCTACGGGCTATGCCAAAAAGATAGTTTTTTCTAGGACGCAAGCGTCCGTCGTCAAAACTCCTAGATGGCTGTGTCCGTTTGACGCCCTTTGTATCTTGAATTATGAACAATACTGAATTTTATGATCGTCTGGGGGTGTCAAAAAACGCTTCGGCAGACGAAATCAAAAAGGCTTATCGTAAGCTTTCGAAAAAATACCACCCAGATATCAACAAGGAGCCTGGTGCTGAGGAAAAGTACAAGGAAGTTCAGGAAGCCTATGAGACTTTGAGTGACGACCAAAAACGTGCTGCCTATGACCAATATGGTGCTGCTGGAGCCAACGGTGGTTTTGGTGGAGCTGGTGGTTTCGGCGGTTTCGATGGGGCAGGAGGCTTCGGTGGTTTTGAAGATATCTTCTCAAGTTTCTTCGGCGGAGGCGGTGCTTCACGCAATCCAAATGCTCCTCGTCAGGGGGATGACCTCCAATACCGTGTGAATTTGACCTTTGAAGAAGCTATTTTTGGAGCTGAAAAAGAGGTTAAGTACAATCGTGAAGCAAGCTGTAGTACATGTAATGGCTCAGGTGCTAAGCCAGGAACAAGTCCAGTCACTTGTGGACGCTGTCATGGCGCTGGTGTCATTAACGTCGATACGCAGACTCCGCTTGGTATGATGCGTCGTCAAGTAACCTGTGATGTCTGTCACGGTCGCGGAAAAGAAATCAAAGATCCATGTACAACTTGTCACGGAACAGGTCATGAAAAACAAGCCCATAGTGTACATGTCAAAATCCCTGCTGGTGTGGAAACTGGTCAACAAATTCGCCTAGCAGGCCAAGGTGAAGCAGGCTTTAACGGTGGACCTTATGGTGACTTGTATGTAGTAGTTTCTGTGGAAGCTAGCGACAAATTTGAACGTGAAGGAACGACTATCTTCTACAATCTCAACCTCAACTTTGTCCAAGCAGCTCTTGGTGATACCGTTGATATCCCAACTGTTCATGGTGATGTTGAATTGGTTATCCCAGAGGGAACTCAGACTGGTAAGAAATTCCGCCTACGTGGCAAGGGAGCTCCGAGTCTTCGTGGCGGTGCAGTTGGTGACCAATACGTTACTGTTAATGTCGTAACACCGACAGGCTTGAATGACCGCCAAAAAGCAGCGCTTAAAGAATTCGCAGCTGCAGGCGATTTGAAAGTCAATCCGAAGAAAAAAGGCTTCTTTGACCATATTAAAGATGCCTTTGATGGAGAATAAAGTAAAAAGAGCCGTTGGGCTCTTTTTGTTTGTAGATTTTTTAAGACTTTCCTTAAGTAATGACGGACGGTAGCGACCTTCTTCGAAGTTCCATACCTAAACTTTGAGCCTAGGTCTCAAAGTTTCCGGACACCTGAAACCAAGCTGTTTCAGGTGTTTTCATTACGGCGGAAAGTCTTCGATTTAGTTGTGAAATGGTGAATGAGTTACCTAAATTATGATGTATAGTTAATGGGATATAACTTGTTTACCTTTTAAAAAAGAGCCGTCGGGCTCTTTTACTTATCTTCGATTTCCTGTGTTTCTTTGATAACAGCTAGTCTAGTCTGGATATCCTTTTCCAAGACCTTAAACTTGTAAGTCAGGTCTTCTTGATATTCCTTGATGAGTTCTTTTTGCTGGTCGATGATTTGCAGGCTGTTTTGGATAATATCTACATCGTCCTTGATAGCTTGAACGCGGTCAGTGGTATTCAAGACTTCATCTGTGATGGTTTGGCGATTTTTTGTGAGCAAATAACTTCCAGCTGCAGCTCCTGCAAATAGCAATAGATTGGATAATTTCATGGCAACTCCTTAGGCGTTTTTGATAGTTTCAGCGACTTGAGCTAGTTTGTCAAAGTCTGGTTCGTGGGCGATAAAATCAATTTTGAGGTCATCGTCCGCACTGTAGCGAGGCACGAGGTGAACGTGGGTATGAAAGACTGTTTGACCAGCGATTTCTTCACAGTTGGCAATGATATTCATGCCAGCAGCCTTGGTAGCTTTCATGACTTTTTGAGCCACTTTTGGCACTTGGGCAAAGAGTTGGCTGGCGCTAATAGCGTCCATTTCCAAGAGATTGCGATAGTGTTCTTTTGGCACGACCAAGGTGTGTCCTGGTGTCACTTGAGAGATATCAAGAAAGGCAAGAATCTGCTCATCTTCATATACTTTTGAAGCAGGAATTTCCCCTGCGATGATTTTACAAAAAATGCAATCTGACATAAAATCTACCTCTACTGTATTGAATTTTGATATAATATAGCTACATTATACCAGATTTGGAGAAAATATGTTAGAAATTAAAAACCTGACAGGTGGCTATGTCCATGTCCCTGTCTTGAAAGATGTGTCCTTTACTGTTGAAAGTGGGCAGCTGATCGGTTTGATTGGTCTCAATGGTGCTGGGAAATCGACGACAATCAATGAGATTATTGGTCTTTTGACACCTTATAGTGGTTCTATCAATATCAATGGACTTACTCTTCAAGAAGATGCGACAAGTTACCGCAAGCAAATTGGCTATATTCCTGAGACACCTAGTCTGTATGAGGAATTGACCCTCAGAGAGCATATCGAAACGGTTGCCATGGCTTATGGTATTGAGCAGAAAGTGGCTTTTGATCGAGTAGAGACCTTGTTAAAAATGTTTCGTCTGGACCAGAAATTAGATTGGTTCCCTGTTCATTTTTCAAAAGGGATGAAGCAGAAAGTCATGATTATTTGTGCTTTTGTGGTGGATCCGAGTCTTTTCATCGTGGATGAGCCCTTCCTTGGTCTTGATCCGCTAGCTATTGCGGACTTGATTCAGCTTTTGGAAGTGGAAAAGCAAAAGGGTAAGTCTATTCTCATGAGTACTCACGTGCTGGATTCGGCGGAGAAGATGTGTGATGCCTTTGTCATTCTTCACAAGGGTGAGGTGCGTGCCAAGGGAAATCTCCTGCAACTGCGCGAAGCCTTTGATATGCCTGAGGCTAGTTTGAATGATATTTACTTGGCTCTGACCAAAGAGGAGGAGCTATGAAAGACTTGTTTTTAAAGAGAAAGCAGGCTTTTCGTAAGGAGTGTGTCGGTTATCTGCGCTATGTTCTCAATGACCACTTTGTCTTGTTCCTGCTTGTTCTGCTGGGCTTTCTAGCCTACCAGTACAGTCAACTTTTACAGCATTTTCCTGAAAATCTTTGGCCTATCCTTTTATTTGTAGGAATTACGTCTGTTTTACTGTTGCTTTGGGGAGGAATTGCCACCTATATGGAGGCTCCAGACAAGCTCTTTCTCTTGGTCGGAGAAGAGGAAATCAAACTCCATCTCAAGCGTCAAACTGGCATTTCCCTAGTCTTTTGGCTCTTTGTCCAGACCCTTTTCTTGCTTTTATTTGCGCCCTTATTTTTAGCCATGGGTTATGGCTTGCCTGTTTTTTTTGTCTATGTGCTTTTATTGGGGGTAGGAAAATATTTCCTCTTTCGTCAAAAGGTCAGCAAATTTTTCATTGAAACTGGACTGGACTGGGACTATGTCATTTCTCAAGAAAGCAAGCGTAAGCAAGTCTTGCTTCGTTTCTTTGCCCTCTTTACGCAGGTAAAGGGAATTTCAAACAGCGTCAAGCGTCGTGCCTATCTGGACTTTATCCTAAAGGCTGTTCAGAAGGTTCCTGGGAAGATTTGGCAAAATCTCTATCTGCGTTCTTACTTGCGAAATGGAGATCTCTTTGCCCTCAGTCTCCGTCTTCTCTTGCTTTCTTTGCTGGCGCAGGTTTTTATCGAGCAAGCTTGGATTGCGACAGCAGTTGTGGTTCTCTTTAACTACCTCCTGCTCTTCCAGTTACTGGCCCTCTATCATGCCTTTGACTACCAGTATTTGACCCAACTCTTTCCACTTGACAAGGGGCAAAAGGAAAAAGGCTTGCAGGCGGTAGTCCGAGGATTGACCAGTTTTGTTTTACTTGTGGAATTAGTTATTGGGTTGATTACCTTCCAAGAAAAATTGGCTCTTCTAGCCTTGCTGGGTGCAGGTTTGGTTTTACAAGTTTTGTATTTGCCTTATCAGGTCAAACGTCAGATGCAGGATTAATCTTGCTTATATGACACTAAAAAAGAAGTTGAGTTCAGTCTGTCTCAACTTCTTTTATTTTCTACAGGATAATGGTTGGTCCGTAGAGACTCAACTTTGTCTTGACTTGGTCAAAGTGGAAGCGGTCATAGACCCGCCAAGCGGCACGAGTTGGAGCATCTGGATTGAGGGCGCTGAGTCCCATGAGAAGACTGGAAGTCTGGTAAAATTTTTCAAGTTCAATCAAGACTCGATTATCCACTGTTTCAGCCTTGGCTAGAAAGCCAAGAATAGAGTTTAATTGCTCCTGAAAGCGGACGTCGTCAGCGGTTGCCTGTTTGCATGCTTGGTAGGCTTTGTTTAAGTCAGTAATCAAAGTCTGAGCTTTTTTGATGGGGTCTATATCTGTCATGAGAATTCCTCCTTTAATCTGGTTGCCAGACTTGATTCTAGCAACTGTGTTTTGATACTGTCAGTTTATCACTTTTATCTCCTTTTTCACCAAAAAATCTTTAATTGCCCTTGAAATTTCCTGAATGGTACTGTTAAGATTTTATGATAAAATAGTTGTAAGATTATCATGCTTATTTGAGGAACAAGATACCCTTCAGGAGCGTTAAAGGCCTGTTTAGGATTTGGTGGGCTTGTATCAAAGTATTTTTGCTATTCTCTTTTTAGGAAGAAATCGAAACAAGGAGAGTAAGAAGATGAGAATATTTGTTTTAGAAGATGATTTTTCCCAACAGACTAGGATTGAAACGACGATTGAGAAACTCTTGAAAGAACATCATATCACTCCTAGCTCTTTTGAAGTCTTTGGGAAAGCAGACCAACTGCTGGCAGAGGTGCATGAGAAGGGGGCGCATCAGCTATTCTTTTTGGATATTGAGATTCGAAATGAGGAGATGAAGGGGCTGGAAGTGGCTAGACAGATTCGGGATCGAGACCCCTATGCCCTGATTGTCTTTGTGACGACTCACTCGGAGTTTATGCCCCTGTCCTTTCGCTACCAAGTGTCTGCTCTGGACTATATTGATAAGGCCCTTTCGGCAGAGGAGTTTGAATCTCGTATCGAGACAGCCCTCCTCTATGCCAATGGTCAAGATAGTAAAAGTCTGGCGGAAGATTGTTTTTACTTTAAATCAAAATTTGCCCAATTCCAGTATCCTTTTAAAGAGGTCTACTATCTCGAAACATCGCCCAGAGCCCATCGTGTTATTCTCTATACCAAGACGGACAGGCTGGAATTTACAGCGAGTTTAGAGGAGGTTTTCAAGCAGGAGCCTCGTCTCTTGCAGTGCCACCGCTCTTTTCTCATCAATCCTGCCAATGTAGTTCGTTTGGATAAGAAAGAAAAACTGCTTTACTTTCCCAATGGTGGAAGTTGCCTGATCGCGCGTTATAAGGTCAGGGAAGTGTCTGAGGCTATCAATAACTTACACTGAGTGAGGAGAATTTATGTATATTTTTTGGATGATATTGTATTCACTAGCTATTATTGGGCTAGAAATTATCATGTTCTTTAAGGTAGATGGAATTAGTCTCACTTTCGATAGAATTTTTAAGGCCTTTCTTCTAAAATTTCTTCTAGCAGCAATTGTTACAACTTTTAAATTTTTAGTCTTGACTGACTATCTGTCATACTTTATAGAACCCTTGTTCGGCATCAGCTTATCTCTCTTATTGTTAAGAGGGCTTCCTAAAAAACTCCTTTTCTTTTATGGTCTCTTTCCAATTGTATTGATGGATATCTTTTACAGAAGTGTTTCCTATTTTGTGTTTCCGTTTTTGGGGAAAGGGATTGTAGATGGATATGGAAATCCTCTCTTTTTGTTGATTATGATATTCGTTTACTCCATAGTATTAGTCTTTTTGAAATGGTTGGACTATGATTTCACTAGCTTGAGAAGGGAGAGCCTAGATAAAGATTTTCAAAAATCCTTGACTAAGATTAACTGGATAATGGGGGCTTACTTTCTAGTCATGGAAAGTCTGTCTTACTTTGAATATGCATACGATATCCAATCAAAGACTGTTCGCCATCTCATCCTAGTCTTTTACCTCCTTTTTTTTATGGGGATTATCAAGAAATTGGATACCTATTTGAAGGAAAAACTTCAGGAGAAACTGAATCAAGAACAGGCTTTGCGCTATAGAGATATGGAGCGCTATAGTCGGCATATAGAGGAACTTTACAAGGAAGTACGGAGCTTTCGTCATGACTACACCAACCTCTTGACCAGCTTACGTCTGGGTATTGAAGAGGAGGATATGGAGCAGATAAAAGAGGTCTACGACTTGGTCTTAAAGGATTCTAGTCAGAAATTGCAGGACAATAAATATGACCTTGGCCGATTGGTGAATGTTCGGGATCGTGCCCTCAAAAGTCTTCTAGCTGGAAAATTTATAAAAGCTAGAGAAAAGGACATTGTCTTTAATGTCGAAGTTCCAGAGGAGATTCAGGTCGAGGGGATGAGCTTGCTTGACTTTCTAACCATTGTGTCTATCCTTTGTGACAATGCTATTGAAGCTAGTGTAGAGGCTAGTCAACCTCATGTTTCAATCGCCTTTTTAAAAAATGGGGCACAGGAGACCTTTATCATTGAAAACTCCATCAAAGAAGAGAGCATCGATATTTCTGAAATCTTCTCCTTTGGAGCAAGTTCTAAAGGGGAGGAGAGAGGAGTTGGTCTCTATACCGTTATGAAGATTGTGGAAAGTCATCCCAATACCAGTCTAAATACCACCTGCCAAAATCAAATCTTTCGTCAAGTTTTAACGGTTCACTCGATGTCAGTTGATGATTAGAAGACTTGTGTAAAGAAGTATTGCCTGTAGTCATCAATTAAAATGCTATAGTATATGAGGTATCCTATATGAATAAGAAATCCTTTTTTATCATCTGTTCTACGTTGATTATAGCATCGAACCTTCTCATGATTTCTGTGGTAAACAAGGGAGAAGAAACGGGGAGCAATCTGTTTGTGATTGCTATAGCCTGTGTTATGTTACCATCATTCTTATATGCGGTTGAGAACCGAATGGCTTCTTTAATTAGGACAGGGTCAGTAGCTTTACTCTTATTGACAGTATTGTCTTTAGTCCGCCTTGTCAACAGAATAGAGAGGACGCCTGAAATTCTCAACATTATCATTACCCTCCTGGTTTTGGCGAGTGGGACAGCCTGTATCCTTGTTGCGATTATGAGAATATATGAGAACAGACGGAAGTGAGGGTGGATAGTTTTCGATTTTGTATTTTCACATTGTTAAGTTTCCTTAGGGCAAGTATGTTTTTCATGCTTGCTTTTTTAAATTTTTTACAATTCAAGATGTTTTGATGACTATTTGTGATTTGAGTGATCCAAGGTCAAAATGAGTGCTATACTAGCAGTGTAAAGATTGTAGCTCAACTAAGATAAAGCATACATTTAGGAGAAAATCTTATGAAGAAAAAAATACTGATCATTTTCGTTCTGTATCTGATTATGTCTATCCTTCTTTATCCGCTTAGGGAGAGTATTTGGTATCATCTATTTTATACCATAGCCTATATGATTGCGGTTATAATCTATCTTGCTTTAACTAAAAAGAAAGGAGCAAAGAAATGAAAACTTTTCTTGCTAAAAAACGGAACATCTTCCTTGCGAGATTGTTCTTAGGTCAGTTGCCTTTACTTGTCTCTACTTATCTATTTCTATCTCGTCAGTTTTTAAATTTTTCCTTAGTCCTCCAATTTCTTTTAGTGGTTATTAACTTAGCTTCCATTTTGGTCACTGTTTACCTCACTAGGGAGATGAGGATAAGAGAGTTTGAAGATGATGATTTGGTTAGTCCTAGAACCAATCAACTTATGTATATCGGCTTGACAGGTTTTATGTCCATTATTTGTTTGTATAGAGGTATCACAGCAGGAGAATTCTATCAGCAATTAATTGCCTATATTGGCGCTATTCTCTGCTTGATCATCATGCTTCTACTCATTTGGGGCTTGAAGTATTATAAAAAGTAGCTTGTTTTATATGGGACTAACCTATGGTCTGGCAAGGGGAGGTACTAGGCTAGTTGTTGCCTTGTAGATAGTAGGGAGGATTTATATGAAAAAACACGCTATTCTTTTCAAAACGAGTGCAATTCTTTCTTATTTGTTTTTGTTTTTTGGCTTGTTTTGGACAACCAAATTTTGGAGCAATTATTGGGAGTTCTCGTCTTGGGTAGGAAATCTTATCTGGATTCGAAACATCATCAGCCTTCTCTTTATCTGCTTGATGGTTTGGATTTTGGTCAGGTCGGGCCATGCTTATCTCTTTCGTATCCCTAGGAAAAAGTGGTTGAGCTATTCTGTTCTGACGGTGTTAGCAGCTGTTGTGCTTATCTGCTTTAACTATCTGACAGCTAAACACGTTCAGGGAACCAATGAAGGGTGGAATTTGTTTATTGCTTATAGTGAGACAAATTTTGCGGAGTTTGGTGTTTACCTAACCTTAATCGTACTAGGACCTCTGATGGAAGAATTGGTATGTAGGGGATTGCTTCAACATTCCTTCTTTAAGAATTCGAGGTGGGGGCTGGATCTTCTCTTTCCGTCATTCTTATTTGCCTTGCCCCACTTTTCTAGCTTGCCAAGTCTCGCAGATATTTTTGTCTATACGGCAGTGGGCTGTCTATTTGCCTGTCTAACACGTTATACGAAGAGTATCTATCCTTCTTATTCGATTCATATTGTTAATAATATCATCGCAAACTTACCATTTTTGCTCACTTTTCTACATAGGGTCTTGGGGTAAAAAAACCAAAGCCTTGCTTTTTAGCCATAGAGGAGGTCATCATGTATAAACGCTTATTTTTTCTAGATTCCAAAACCTTAGACTGGTTGACGCCCTATATTCTAGTCTTGGCTTCTGACACCATTGCCTTTAATGTTTTTGTGCTAACCTTTGTATCTGTTGTGGCCTTTTATTTCCTAAATCCCATGCTATCTTTAATGGCTATCTTCTTAGGGGCTGGTTATGTGGTCGGCTTTTGGCTACTCAAATGGTTTGTTTTGGAAAGGCTAGAACTAAAGAATGACGTGTAGGAAGTCTGTTTGGTGAGGAGGATAATTTTATGGCCATTTTCAATAAGTGTCATGCCTTATTTTTGGGATTTTTAGTATTTGCAATCATTGGTACAGCGGGATATTCCGTCAATCAAGGGGATTATTTTCAACACCAGTACACATTCATTATTATAAAGAGTCTCTTGCTTTTCCTTAGTTTTGGCTATGCGAAATGGTTTGATATGATTTCTTTTGGGATTTTAAGCAGGAAACAACTCTTGCTGTTCATTGGAATTTTTCTTCTCACTGTGCTGGTAAGTATTAGCTATCATGCTTTTTTCTCAGTTGTTTCTGGTGCTTCGGTTCAACACCTTGAGGAAGCTAGTAAAGGACTTTCGCTTTCCTTTATTGTTAGTGCTACAGTTTTGGCACCTATCCAGGAGGAATTCATGTTTAGAGGGCTTCTTCAAGGTGCAGTTTTTGATAATTCTTGGCTGGGGCTTGTGCTGACATCCTCTCTCTTTTCTTTCATGCATGAACCTTATGATATTCCTTCGTTTTGCTATTATCTTTTCGGGGGCTTGTTGCTTGGCTTTGCTTATAAAAAGAGCCAAAATTTGTGGGTCTCTACTCTAGTCCATATGTTTTACAACAGTTTGCCACTCTTAACTTATATTCAATGAAAATCAAAGGAAAAACTAGTAGCAGGCTGTACTGGAGTACAACAAGGCAACGTTAGTATAAAATGGTTTGTTTTGGAAAGACTAGAGTTAAAGGATGACTTGTAGGGAAGTTTGTTTGTTGAGGAGGATAATTCTATGAAGTTTTTTGATAAATTTCATGCCTTTTGTTTTGGATTTTTAGTACTAATAATCGTCATTACAGTTCCTTATACGATTAACCATAGGGATTTTTTTCAAAATGAGCCTGCACTGATTATTGTAAGTCTTCTTGTAACCTTGGTGAGTGTTGCTTATGCTAGACAGTTTGAAATGATTTCTTTTGGGATGTTAAGCAAGAAAGAACTTTTGCTTTTCATTGCAATCTTTCTTCTAAGTGTACTTGAGACGCTGGTTTATATTCATTTCTTCGCTGTTTCTTCTGGAGCAGGAGTTCAACACTTGGCGGAAGTCAGCAGAGGAATTTCTCTGTCTCTGATTTTGATTTCCTCAGTTTTTGGTCCCATCCAGGAGGAACTCATTTTCAGAGGACTTCTTCAAGGTGCCGTTTTTGACAATTCTTGGTTAGGGCTTGTGCTAACTTCCTCTCTCTTTTCTTTCATGCATGGACCTTCTAATGTCCCTTCGTTTATTTTTTATCTACTTGGGGGCTTGTTGCTGGGCTTTGCTTATAAAAAGAGCCAAAACTTATGGGTTTCTACTCTAGTCCATATGTTTTACAACAGTTGGCCACTCTTATATTATTTATAAAAATTATGAAAGGTAAGTAGAAGACGGTGCTTACCTTTTTCTTTCTATAATGATAGACCGAGCCAATCCAGATGCTTTTCTTTGAGAATCGGGCGTGGAGCGGTTGACGAATAGGCCAAAAACTAGTAGAATAGTAAGGAAACTTTATACGGAGGAAAGAAATGGATTTGGGTGATAATGAGCTAACACTGACTCCCATACCTGGGAAAAGTGGCAAGGCTTATATGGGTAGCTATCCTGATGGAAAGCGCATCTTTGTAAAAATGAACACCTCTCCAATCCTACCTGGTCTAGCTAGAGAACAAATTGCTCCACAATTATTATGGAGTCGCCGTTTGGCAGATGGGCGTGATATGTGTGCTCAAGAATGGTTGACAGGCAAGATATTGACCCCCTATGATATGAATCGTAAACAAATCGTCAATATCTTAACCCGTCTTCATCGCTCACGTCCGTTGATGACACAGTTGAGTCGTTTGGGATATGCTATGGAAACACCTGTAGATTTACTACAGTCTTGGCAGGGAACGGCTCCAGATGCTTTGCGTAAAAATCATTTTATCAGTGAAGTGATGGCTGATTTACGTCAGACTATTCCAGGATTTAGAGAGGACCATGCGACCATTGTCCATGGAGATGTACGACATAGTAATTGGATTGAGACAGACAGTGGCTTGATTTATTTGGTGGATTGGGATTCGGTTCGCTTGACCGACCGCATGTTTGATGTGGCCCATATGCTCTGCCATTATATTCCAGAACATCAGTGGAAGGAATGGTTGACCTACTACGGTTACAAGTACAATCAAACAGTATTAAATAAATTGTATTGGTACGGTCAACTGTCTTATTTGAGCCAGATTTCCAAGTATTATATGAACCAAGATTTAGAAAATGTCAATCGGGAGATTCATGGCTTGCGTCACTTCCGAGACAAGTATGGAAAGAGAAGATGAGAGTTAGAAATCGTAAAGGGGCGACAGAATTACTAGAGGCAAATCCCCAGTATGTGGTCCTCAATCCCTTGGAAGCCAAGGGAAAATGGCGGGACTTGTTTGGCAATGATAATCCCATTCATGTGGAAGTTGGAAGTGGAAAGGGAGCCTTTGTTTCAGGTATGGCCAAGCAAAACTCTGATATCAACTATATCGGGATTGATATTCAAAAATCTGTTTTGAGCTACGCTTTGGACAAGGTTCTTGAAGTTGGAGTACCGAACATCAAGCTCTTGTGGGTAGATGGTTCTGACTTGACTGACTACTTTGAAGACGGTGAGATTGATCGCTTGTATCTGAATTTTTCAGATCCATGGCCTAAAAAACGCCATGAAAAGCGTCGTTTGACCTACAAGACCTTCTTGGATACCTTCAAGCGTATCTTGCCTGAAAATGGAGAAATTCATTTCAAGACGGATAACCGTGGCTTGTTTGAGTACAGTCTAGTGAGCTTTTCTCAGTATGGCATGAAGCTCAATGGTGTCTGGCTTGATTTACATGCCAGTGATTTTGAAGGCAATGTCATGACAGAATACGAGCAAAAATTCTCCAACAAGGGGCAAGTTATCTACCGAGTTGAGGCAGAATTTTAAGAAATAGCCTAAAATCAGGCTGTATAAGTGCTTTTGCTTTACATAAGTTGGCAAACGTGCTATACTAAGAGCAAGAATATGAAAAGTGAGGCGGGGAAATATCTTCGCCTCTTGCTTATGAGGAGGTGGACGCAATCGCAACAATCGTAGAATTAGTCAGAGAAGTTGTAGAACCTGTCATAGAAGCTCCTTTCGAACTCGTGGATATCGAGTATGGAAAGATTGGCAGTGACATGATTCTCAGTATTTTTGTAGATAAACCTGAAGGAATTACCTTGAACGATACGGCGGACTTGACAGAAATTATCAGTCCTGTCCTAGACACCATCAAGCCAGATCCCTTCCCAGAACAATATTTCCTAGAAATCACCAGTCCAGGCTTGGAACGTCCTTTAAAAACCAAGGATGCCGTTGCTGGAGCGGTTGGGAAATACATCCATGTCGGGCTCTACCAAGCCATCGATAAGCAAAAGGTCTTTGAAGGAACCTTGTTGGCCTTCGAAGAGGACGAGTTGACCATGGAATATATGGACAAGACGCGTAAGAAAACTGTCCAAATTCCATACAGTTTAGTATCAAAAGCACGTTTAGCAGTTAAATTATAGAAAAAGAAAGGATAGCTTTTGAGGATTCAAAAGTGAAGAGAACATGAGTAAAGAAATGCTAGAGGCCTTCCGCATTTTGGAAGAAGACAAGGGAATCAAAAAAGAAGATATCATCGACGCAGTAGTAGAGTCGCTTCGTTCCGCTTATCGCAGACGCTATGGTCAATCAGACAGCGTAGCCATTGACTTCAACGAAAAAACAGGTGACTTTACAGTTTATACTGTCCGTGAAGTTGTTGATGAAGTATTTGATAGCCGTTTGGAAATCAGCTTGAAAGATGCTCTTGCCATTAATTCAGCCTATGAACTTGGTGACAAAATCAAGTTTGAAGAAGCACCTGCTGAGTTTGGTCGTGTAGCAGCTCAATCTGCCAAACAAACCATCATGGAAAAAATGCGCAAGCAAACACGTGCCATCACTTACAATACTTACAAAGAGCATGAACAAGAAATCATGTCTGGTACTGTAGAACGATTTGACAACCGCTTTATCTATGTCAACCTCGGCAGCATCGAAGCCCAATTGTCAAAACAAGATCAAATTCCTGGTGAAGTTTTTGCTTCTCATGATCGTATTGAAGTTTATGTCTACAAGGTTGAAGACAACCCTCGTGGTGTGAATGTCTTTGTTAGTCGTAGCCATCCAGAGATGATCAAACGTTTGATGGAACAAGAAATTCCAGAAGTTTATGATGGAACTGTTGAAATCATGAGCGTGGCCCGTGAAGCTGGTGACCGTACTAAGGTTGCAGTTCGTAGCCATAATCCAAACGTGGACGCTATCGGTACAATCGTTGGACGCGGTGGTGCTAACATCAAGAAAATCACTAGCAAATTCCACCCAGCTCGCTACGATGCCAAGAGCGACCGTATGGTCCCAATCGAAGAAAACATCGACGTTATCGAGTGGGTAGCAGATCCAGCTGAATTTATCTACAATGCCATCGCTCCTGCTGAAGTTGACCAAGTTATCTTTGACGAAAATGACAGCAAACGTGCCTTGGTGGTTGTTCCTGATAACAAGCTTTCTCTTGCTATCGGTCGTCGTGGACAAAACGTTCGCTTGGCAGCTCACTTGACTGGTTACCGTATCGATATCAAGTCTGCTAGCGAATTTGAAGCCATGGAAGAAGCTGGTTCGGTAGATTTGGAAGCAGAAAACGATACTGTAGAAGAATAAAAGCTGCTAGAGGAGGGAAAGATGAAAACGAGAAAAATCCCTTTGCGCAAGTCTGTTGTGTCCAATGAAGTGATTGATAAGCGGGATTTGCTCCGCATTGTCAAGAACAAAGAAGGACAAGTCTTTATCGATCCGACAGGCAAGGCCAATGGCCGTGGCGCTTATATCAAGCTAGACAATGCAGAAGCCCTAGAGGCTAAAAAGAAGAAGGTCTTTAACCGCAGCTTTGACATGGAAGTGGAAGAAAGCTTTTATGATGAGTTGATTGCTTATGTGGATCACAAAGTAAAAAGAAGAGAGTTAGGACTTGAATAAGCAAAAGATAAGCAATCTCTTGGGACTTGCTCAACGAGCAGGACGTATCATATCGGGTGAAGAATTGGTGGTCAAGGCCATTCAAGACGGCAAGGCTAAGATGGTCTTTCTAGCCCATGATGCTGGACCCAATCTGACCAAGAAGATTCAAGATAAAAGTCATTATTATCAAGTAGAAATTGTAACCGTGTTTTCAACACTGGAATTAAGCATAGCAGTCGGGAAATCGAGAAAGGTTTTGGCTGTAACAGATGCTGGATTTACAAAGAAAATGAGGTCTCTTATGGAATAGAAGAGGAGGACATGATTTGTCTAAGAAAAGATTGTACGAAATCGCAAAAGAACTTGGAAAAGAAAGTAAAGAAGTTGTAGCGCGTGCAAAAGAGTTGGGCTTGGATGTGAAAAGCCACTCATCAAGTGTGGAAGAAGCTGTCGCTGCAAAAATCACTGCCAGCTTTAAGCCTGCAGCTGCTCTGAAAGAAGAAGCAAAACCTGCAGCACCAAAAGCAAGTGCAGAAAAGAAAGCCGAAAAATCTGAGCCAGCTAAGCCAGCTGTAGCTAAGGAAGAGGCAAAACCTACTGAGCCAGTCGCTCCTAAAACAGAAAAAGTAGCAACTAAACCGCAAAGCCGTAATTTCAAGGCTGAGCGTGAAGCTCGTGCCAAAGAGCAAGCAGAACGACGCAAGCAAAATAAGGGCAATAACCGTGACCAACAACAAAACGGCAACCGTCAGAAAAACGACGGTCGCAATGGTGGAAAACAAGGTCAAGGCAACCGCGACAATCGCCGTTTTAATGACCAAGCTAAGAAACAGCAAGGTCAGCAAAATCGTGGAAATGAGCGCCGTCAACAAGAGGACAAACGTCCACATCAAGCTGCTCCACGTATTGACTTTAAAGCCCGTGCAGCAGCCCTAAAAGCAGAGCAAAATGCAGAGTACGCCCGTTCAAGTGAGGAACGTTTCAAGCAGACTCAAGCTGCCAAAGAAGCCTTGGCCCAAGCTAACAAACGCAAGGAGCCAGAGGAAATCTTTGAAGAAGTGGCTAAGTTAGCTGAACAAGCGCAACAAGTTCAAGCAGTGGTTGAACCAGCTCCTGTAGCTAAAGAAGCGCCAGTGGATACACGTCGTAAAAAACAAGCTCGACCAGACAAAGAACGTGATGATTATGATCACGAAGAAGATGGTCCTAGAAAACAACAAAAGAATCGAAGTAGTCAAAATCAAGTGAGAAATCAAAAGAATAGTAACTGGAATAACAACAAAAAGAACAAAAAAGGCAATAACAAGAACAATCGTAATCAGACTCCAAAACCTGTTACAGAGCGTAAATTCCATGAATTGCCAACAGAATTTGAATATACAGATGGTATGACCGTTGCGGAAATCGCAAAACGTATCAAACGCGAACCAGCTGAAATCGTTAAGAAACTCTTTATGATGGGTGTCATGGCCACACAAAACCAATCCTTGGATGGGGAAACAATTGAACTCCTCATGGTGGATTATGGTATCGAAGCCAAACAAAAGGTTGAAGTGGATAATGCCGACATCGAACGTTTCTTTGTCGAAGATGGTTATCTCAATGAAGATGAATTGGTTGAGCGTCCACCAGTTGTAACTATCATGGGACACGTTGACCACGGTAAAACAACACTCCTAGATACCCTTCGTAATTCTCGTGTTGCGACAGGTGAAGCAGGTGGTATCACTCAGCATATCGGTGCCTACCAAATCGTGGAAAATGGCAAGAAGATTACCTTCCTTGATACACCAGGACACGCGGCCTTTACATCTATGCGTGCGCGGGGTGCTTCTGTTACCGATATTACTATCTTGGTCGTAGCGGCAGATGACGGGGTTATGCCTCAGACTATCGAAGCCATTAACCACTCAAAAGCGGCCAACGTTCCAATTATCGTAGCCATTAACAAGATTGATAAACCAGGTGCCAACCCAGAACGCGTTATCGGTGAATTGGCAGAGCATGGGGTTATGTCAACAGCTTGGGGTGGAGATTCTGAATTTGTTGAAATCTCGGCTAAATTCAATCAAAACATTGAAGAATTGTTGGAAACAGTCCTTCTTGTGGCTGAAATCCAAGAACTCAAGGCAGACCCAACAGTTCGTGCGATCGGTACAGTTATCGAAGCGCGCTTGGATAAAGGAAAAGGTGCGGTCGCAACCCTTCTTGTTCAACAAGGGACCTTGAATGTTCAAGACCCTATCGTTGTCGGAAATACCTTCGGTCGTGTCCGTGCTATGACCAACGACCTTGGTCGTCGTGTTAAAGTTGCTGGACCATCAACACCAGTTTCAATCACAGGTTTGAATGAAGCACCGATGGCGGGTGACCACTTTGCCGTTTACGAGGATGAAAAATCTGCGCGTGCGGCTGGTGAAGAACGTGCCAAACGTGCCCTTATGAAACAACGTCAAGCTACCCAACGTGTCAGCCTTGAAAACCTCTTTGATACCCTTAAAGCTGGTGAACTCAAATCAGTTAATGTTATCATCAAGGCCGATGTACAAGGTTCTGTTGAAGCCCTTTCTGCCTCACTTCAAAAGATCGACGTGGAAGGTGTCAAAGTTACCATCGTTCACTCTGCGGTCGGTGCTATCAATGAATCTGACGTAACACTTGCGGAAGCTTCAAATGCCTTTATCGTTGGTTTCAACGTACGCCCTACACCACAAGCTCGTCAACAAGCAGAAGCTGACGATGTGGAAATCCGTCTCCACAGCATTATCTACAAGGTTATCGAAGAGATGGAAGAAGCTATGAAAGGGATGCTTGATCCAGAATTTGAAGAAAAAGTTATCGGTGAAGCAGTTATCCGTGAAACCTTCAAGGTATCTAAAGTGGGAACTATCGGTGGATTCATGGTTATCAACGGTAAGGTTACCCGTGACTCTAAAGTCCGTGTTATCCGTGATGGTGTCGTTATCTATGACGGCGAACTTGCAAGCTTGAAACACTACAAAGACGACGTTAAAGAAGTTACAAACGGCCGTGAAGGTGGATTGATGATTGATGGCTACAATGATATTAAGATGGATGATGTGATTGAGGCCTATGTCATGGAAGAAATCAAACGATAATAGAGAAACGATAGCTCATTTGACTCGTCGTCAACAGCGCCTTGATGAACCTCAGTTCTATCTAAGGCTTGTTTCCTAGATTCAAATGGCTCTAGTTCCTCTATCTAAATAGAAATAGCTAGGTCTGCTGGCCTAGCTTTTGGTTCAAAGTAGAGAAAGGAATATCATGGCAAATCATTTCCGTACGGATCGTGTGGGCATGGAAATCAAGCGTGAAGTCAATGAGATTTTGCAAAAGAAAGTCCGTGATCCGCGTGTCCAAGGTGTGACCATCACAGATGTCCAGATGCTAGGTGACTTGTCTGTAGCCAAGGTTTACTACACCATTTTGAGTAACCTTGCTTCAGATAATCAAAAAGCTCAAATCGGGCTTGAAAAAGCAACTGGTACCATTAAACGTGAACTTGGTCGCAATTTGAAATTGTACAAAATCCCAGATTTGACCTTCGTCAAAGACGAGTCCATCGAGTATGGAAATAAGATTGACGAAATGTTACGCAATCTGGATAAAAACTAAGAAGAGGGGCAACCCTCTTTTTTGGTGGGGAAATGGCTACAAAACATGCTGGCGGAATCTTTCTAGACTTAAAAATTATTAAAAAGCTTTATAAAATTTAGCTTGTATGATATTATAGGAAATGAAAGAGTGAGATAAAACGATTTTTCAGCGATGGCCAGCAAGGCTGGTATCGTTAATATTTTGAAAGTGTAGTTAAACGAGGGAAGATAATATGGGACTCATAAAAACTCTTGCTAAAACTTACGGGAATTACTTTTTGACCATGCAAGGTGTAAAAGTAATGAAAACGATAAAGAAAGATGATAATGCCGTTGTTGGTCTAGGTAAACTTTTTATTGCAGACAAGTTAATGGATACGGCTCGGTGGCTCATCAAGCCAGAGGATAAAAAATGAAATTTTTCTGGGGATTTCTTGCCATTATTTTTATAAAACCGATTATTGGAATTATGAAATTCTTTTGGATGATCATCTCTTTTGCAGTCCAATTGTTGTTTTACAAGCTATTATTTAAAATATTGGATTGGCTCTTTAAACTTATTTAGATGGTAATCCAAATCGCAGAGAACTAGCAGGAACTCTACTGCTAGTTTTTTAATCTCTTTCCTTGTGGTATAATAAAAGCAGCAAAATCATTTTAGAACATACAATGGAGGTCGTCATGGACAATATCATCGATGTGTCAATTCCTGTTGCAGAAGTGGTGGACAAGCATCCAGAAGTCTTGGAAATTTTAGTCGAGCTTGGTTTTAAACCTCTTGCCAATCCCTTGATGCGCAATACAGTTGGTCGTAAAGTATCACTCAAACAGGGTTCTAAGCTTGAAGGAACTCCTATGGACAAGATTGTCCGCACACTGGAAGCAAATGGCTACGAAGTGATTGGATTAGACTAATGGCAGATGAACGGATTCATGTCCTACGGGATATTTTGTTAGAATTGCATAATGGCGCCTCTCCTGAGTCGGTTCAGGAGCGTTTTGATGCGACCTTTGCGGGTGTCTCAGCCATAGAGATTTCCCTCATGGAGCACGAGCTGATGAACTCAGACTCAGGTGTCACCTTTGAAGATGTTATGGAACTCTGTGATGTCCATGCCAATCTTTTTAAAAATGCTATTAAAGGTGTCGAAGTAGAGGATACTGAACACCCTGGCCACCCAGTTCGCGTTTTCAAGGATGAAAATCTGGCCCTCCGTGCTGCCTTGATTCGCATTCGTAGATTGTTAGATACCTATGAGTCTATGGAAGACGAGGAAATGCTGGCGGAGATGCGCAAGGGCTTGGTCCGTCAAATGGGGCTTTTGGGGCAATTTGACATCCACTACCAGCGCAAGGAAGAGCTCTTCTTTCCTATTATGGAGCGCTATGGACACGATTCACCTCCTAAAGTTATGTGGGGAGTGGATGACCAGATTAGAGAACTTTTTCAAACAGCTTTAGCGACAGCTAAGTCATTGCCAGAAGTGTCGATTAGCAGTGTAAAAGAAGATTTTGAAGCCTTTGCGACAGAGTTTGAAAGTATGATTTTCAAAGAAGAGTCCATCCTCCTCATGATTCTTCTTGAGTCGTTCACCCAAGATGACTGGCTTCAGATTGCGGAGGAGAGTGATTCCTATGGCTATGCTATCATCCGTCCGTCTGAGAAATGGGTGCCAGAACGTCAGAGTTTCGTTGAGGAAAAGAGTGCAGAGGAGCCCGTGCAGCTAGATACGGCAGAGGGTCAAGTTCAGCAAGTTATCGATACGCCAGAAGGCCAGTTTACCATTACCTTTACCCCTAAGGAAAAGGAAGCAGTGTTGGACCGCCATAGTCAACAGACTTTTGGGAATGGCTATCTCTCAGTCGAGCAGGCTAATCTCATCCTCAATCATCTCCCCATGGAAATTACCTTTGTCAATAAAGACGACATTTTTCAGTATTACAATGACAATGCGCCAGCTGATGAGATGATTTTCAAACGGACCCCGTCCCAAGTTGGGCGCAATGTCGAACTCTGCCATCCGCCTAAGTATTTGGACAAGGTCAAGACCATCATGAAGGGGCTTCGTGAGGGTACTAAAGACAAGTATGAAATGTGGTTCAAGTCTGAGTCGCGAGGTAAGTTTGTTCATATTACCTACGCTGCAGTGCACGATGAAGAGGGAGAATTCCAAGGTGTGCTGGAATACGTTCAGGATATCCAGCCCTACCGTGAGATTGATACGGACTATTTCCGTGGATTAGAATAAGGAGAAAAGATGAGTTACGAACAAGAATTTATGAAGGAATTTGAGGCTTGGGTCAATACCCAAATCATGATCAACGACATGGCATACAAGGAAAGCCAAAAAGTCTACGAAGAAGACCAAGACGAGCGTGCCAAAGATGCCATGATTCGCTACGAAAGCCGCTTGGATGCCTATCAGTTCTTGCTTGGTAAGTTTGAAAACTTCAAAGCAGGCAAGGGATTCCATGATTTGCCAGATGGCTTATTCGGTGAGCGGAATTATTAAACGAGATAGATTCTTGATTTTTTACTAAAATCTTGATAGAATATTTATATTAAATCCTTGTCAGAGCAGGGGTTTTTTATTGAAAGGATTTTATCATGTCAAAGAAACTCAATCGTAAAAAACAATTACGAAATAGCCTCCGTCGCGCAGGTGCCTTTTCAAGTACTGTTACTAAGGTTGTAGAAGAGACAAAAAAAGTCGTGAAACGTGCAGAACAGTCAGCAAGCCAAGCTGGTAAGGCTGTCTCTAAAAAAGTTGAACAAGCAGTAGAAGCTACTAAAGAACAAGCTCAAAAAGTAGCCAATTCTGTAGAAGATTTTGCAGCAAACTTGGGTGGACTTCCACTTGACCGTGCCAAAACTTTCTATGATGAAGGAATCAAGTCTGCTTCAGATTTCAAAAATTGGACTGAAAAAGAACTCCTTGCCTTGAAAGGAATTGGCCCAGCTACCATCAAGAAATTGAAAGAAAACGGCATCAAGTTCAAGTAATATTTCTTGTCCCTTGCATTTCCGAAAAAATATTGCTACAATAGAGCCATTAGAGGTGTTTTGAATCCCACATTTTACAGAAAGTGGCGGTGCTGAGAAGTCCACAAATGTGTCAAAACTAGTTGCTAATGGATGAAAAATTGAAATAAAAGTGTCTTTTTGTTTTAAAGACGAGAGTTGCGGGCAACTGCCCGAAATTGGGTGGTACCGCGGATAAACACATTCGTCCCTGTCATGTAGATGGCAGGGGCGATTTTTTGTAGAAAGCGAGGTGAGAAGAATGTCAAGAGCTGAATTACCAGAACGCTTAGAAACCGAACGGCTCGTCTTGCGAGTTCGTACAGTGACTGACGCCGAAGATATCCATACCTACGCTAGTTTCCCAGAGGTCGCCTATCCAGCAGGCTTTCCTCCAGTCAAGACCTTGGAAGATGAGGTTTACTATCTAGAGCATATCCTTCCCGAACGCAATCAAAAGGAAAATCTCCCAGCTGGCTACGGAATTGTCGTCAAAGGAACCGATAAAGTCATCGGCTCTGTTGATTTCAACCATCGGCACGAAGACGATGTACTGGAGATTGGCTACACCTTACACCCAGACTATTGGGGACGAGGTTATGTGCTAGAAGCAGCGCGTGCCTTGATTGACATAGCTTTTAGAGAACTAGGTCTTCACAAGATTGAACTCTCTTGCTTTGGTTACAATACCCAAAGTCAACGAGTCGCAGAGAAACTTGGCTTTACTCTGGAAGCTCGCATCCGAGACCGCAAAGATGCCCAAGGCAAGCGCTGTGATGATTTGAGATATGGCTTGCTGAGGAGTGAGTGGGAGGTGATTTGATGCATCTTTTCATCATTGGTGCTCCAGCCTCAGGAAAAATGACGATTGGTCAAGAACTGTCTCGACTGACGGATTCTACCCTCTTTTATAACCATCAAGCCATCGATTTTGCACTAGAAATCTATCAGGATTATACCGAGGAGATGTGGGAATTTGTTCGTGGAATTACCTTTTCTTTCCTTGGAGCTAGCGCTAGAAATCAGCGATCAGTAATTTTAACAGACGTAATTGATTTTTCAAATCATTACCAACTGATGTATTTAAAGCAAATTCAGGATTTATTGGATAACTTTCATCAAGAGATTCTGTTTGTTGAGTTGGAAACAAGTCTTGATGAGCGTTTACGTCGAAATCAAACGGAGAACCGGTTGAAGCACAAGCCTTTGAAACGATATATTGAAGTATCTGAAAGAGAAATTTTAGAGACCACTGAAACACTTCAATTAAATTCCCAACATCAACCGAATGAGCTACACCACTACCTTAAAATAAATAATACGAATCTGTCTGCAGAAGAAGTTGCTAAGCAGATTCAAGATAAAATAAATACAATAGAGAAAGGACAAACACATGTCTAAAGAACTTTCACCTAAATACAATCCAGTCGAGGTTGAGGCTGGTCGTTACCAAAAATGGCTTGATGCCGATGTTTTCAAGCCTTCAGGCGATCAAAAAGCCAAGCCTTATTCAATCGTGATTCCACCACCAAATGTAACTGGTAAGCTTCACCTTGGTCACGCTTGGGATACGACTTTGCAGGATATCATTATCCGTCAAAAACGCATGCAAGGCTTTGATACACTTTGGCTTCCAGGGATGGACCACGCGGGGATTGCCACTCAGGCTAAGGTTGAGGAGCGCTTGCGTGGTGAGGGCATTACCCGTTATGACCTGGGTCGTGAAAAATTCCTCGACAAGGTCTGGGAATGGAAAGACGAATATGCCACTACCATCAAGGAACAATGGGGCAAAATGGGGCTCTCTGTCGACTACTCTCGCGAGCGTTTCACTCTTGATGAAGGCTTGTCAAAAGCTGTTCGCAAGGTCTTTGTGGACCTTTACAAGAAAGGCTGGATCTACCGTGGTGAGTTTATCATCAACTGGGACCCAGCAGCTCGCACAGCCCTCTCTGATATCGAAGTTATCCACAAGGACGTAGAAGGTGCCTTCTACCACATGAACTATATGCTGGAAGACGGTTCACGTGCCCTTGAAGTTGCGACAACTCGTCCTGAGACCATGTTTGGGGACGTTGCCGTTGCGGTCAATCCAGAAGATCCACGCTACAAGGACTTGATTGGTAAAAATGTTATCCTTCCAATCGCTAATAAATTGATTCCAATCGTTGGGGATGAGCATGCTGATCCTGAGTTTGGTACTGGTGTCGTGAAAATCACACCTGCTCATGATCCAAACGACTTCTTGGTTGGTCAACGCCACAACTTGCCACAAGTTAACGTCATGAACGACGACGGTACTATGAATGACTTGGCCTTCGAATTTGCAGGCATGGACCGTTTTGAAGCTCGTAAGGCAGTCGTTGCTAAGCTGGAAGAAATCGGTGCTCTTGTCAAAATCGAAAAACGTGTTCACAGTGTTGGTCACTCAGAACGTACAGGTGTCGTGGTTGAGCCACGCTTGTCTACGCAATGGTTCGTCAAGATGGACCAATTAGCCAAGAATGCTATTGCCAATCAAGATACAGAAGACAAGGTCGAATTCTACCCACCTCGTTTCAACGATACCTTCCTCCAATGGATGGAAAATGTCCACGACTGGGTAATCTCTCGTCAGCTCTGGTGGGGTCACCAAATCCCTGCTTGGTACAATGCTGAGGGTGAAATATATGTCGGCGAAGAAGCTCCAGAAGGTGACGGTTGGACTCAGGACGAAGATGTCTTGGACACTTGGTTCAGTTCTGCCCTTTGGCCATTCTCAACTATGGGCTGGCCTGATGTCGATTCAGAAGACTTCAAACGTTACTTCCCAACATCAACTTTGGTGACTGGTTATGATATTATTCCGTTCTGGGTGTCTCGGATGATTTTCCAAGGTTTGGAATTTACTGGCAAGTCGCCATTCAAAAATGCCTTGATTCATGGTCTGATTCGTGATGAGCAAGGACGCAAGATGTCGAAATCTCTCGGTAACGGGATTGATCCAATGGATGTTATTGATAAGTACGGAACAGATAGCCTTCGTTGGTTCCTTTCAAACGGTTCTGCACCAGGTCAAGATGTGCGCTTCTCTTACGAGAAAATGGATGCTTCATGGAACTTCATTAACAAGATCTGGAACATCTCTCGTTATATCCTCATGAATAATGAAGGTTTGACCCTTGAGCAAGCAACTGCCAATGTCGAAAAAGTGGTCAACAAGGAAGCTGGAAATGTCACAGACCGCTGGATTCTCCACAACCTCAATGAAACTATCGGTAAAGTTACTGAAAACTTTGACAAGTTTGAGTTTGGTGTGGCTGGACACATCCTCTACAACTTCATCTGGGATGAGTTTGCGGACTGGTATGTTGAATTGACTAAGGAAGTCCTTTATAGCGATAATGAAGAAGAGAAAGTCATCACACGTTCTGTTCTCCTTTACACCTTGGACAAGATCCTTCGTCTCCTTCACCCAATCATGCCATTTGTGACAGAGGAAATCTTTGGACAAATCTCAGAAGGCTCTATCGTGACAGCAGAATACCCAACTGTAAATCAAGCCTTTGAAGATCTTGCTGCTCACACAGGTGTAGAAAGCCTCAAAGACTTGATCCGTGCCGTTCGTAATGCGCGTGCGGAAGTAAATGTAGCTCCAAGCAAGCCAATCACCATCCTTGTTAAGACAAGCGATAGCGACTTGGAAGCCTTCTTTAACAGCAATGTCAACTACATCAAACGCTTCACAAATCCAGAACACCTGGAAATTGCATCAAATATCCTTGCACCTGAACTCGCTATGTCAAGTGTCATCACAGGAGCAGAAATCTACCTGCCACTCGCAGATCTCCTAAATGTCGAAGAAGAACTAGCTCGTCTCGACAAGGAACTGGCTAAATGGCAAAAAGAACTGGACATGGTAGGTAAGAAGCTCTCTAACGAACGCTTCGTAGCCAATGCCAAACCAGAAGTCGTCCAAAAAGAACGCGACAAACAAGCTGACTACCAAGCGAAATATGATGCGACCGTAGCACGTATTGATGAGATGAAGAAGTTGGTGAAATAAACACAGAAACACGGTGATGAGCCGTGTTTTTTGGTATAATGAATTAAAGAAATTTATCTAAAGGATAATGAAATGAGTAAAATTTTTATTGCACATGCCTGGTCAGATGATGAAAATTATAGTCAGAGACAATTAGACTTTATACGTAAACTTGAACTCGAACTAGAAGAAAAAAATTTCGAAGTTATTTATGATGGTAATATTGTTAACAAAAATACTTTAAATCAATTCATGATTGAAAATATTAGAAATTGCGATGTTATTTTATCTATTTGTGATAAGGCCTATTTAGAAAAATCTGAAAAAAAGATTCGGGTGTGAGTTTCGAATTAAAAGAAATAACAGAACATAATTTCTTAGATAAAGTAATACCTATTAAAATCTCAGAAGATAATTTGCCTTACATTTTTGGTACATTACCTTACGAATCTTTCTGTAAAGAATTTGAGGAAATGTCGTTTGACTCATCCGATCAATTAAATTCTCTTTTTATAAGATTATCTGAAAAGCTCTCAAAAGAAGAGCTCTGCCCTCAAGATAAATTAAAAGAAGAAGTTCATTCGCAACTTGATTCGATTGGTTTAATTTCTAATGTTCTTAATTCCACATTAAAACTTTCAGATTTGTATACTTATCCAGAACTAAGAATAGATAGAAAAGAAAATATAAGTTATCTTTCAGCAGAAAAGTTACTGAATAGTAAATATTATTTAGATAAAGTTTTTATAGTAGGCGATAGACAAAGTGGAAAAACATCTTTTGCAAAAAAATTATTTTTAGATATATATAGTGACGGTTTTCAACCTATCTATTTAGAAAGTAAAGAGATTAATTCTCAAAATATAGAAAAGGCAGTTCGCAACAAATATATTTCAACATATAAAACTAACCATAAAAATAAAGCAGAAAATATAGTTGTTATAATTGATGATTTTCATAAACTTTCGACAAAATTACAAAATATTGTTAAAAAAATTGACAAGTACGCAGGGTTAATTTTGTTTGTTGATGATATTTATGATATTAGTTCGAATGATTTTACAGTAACAAGATTCACAATACAACCTTTTAAACCTTCTTTAAGAAATGAACTTATAACGAAATTTATAGAATCAAAATCACTCTATAGAGATTTAAACACAAATGATAAATTAAAGAAAATTGATGAGAATACGAATCTTGTTGATATCAGTTTGGGTTTAGATAGAGGATATAAGAATGGTATTATCCCCGCATTTCCTCTGTATATTTTAATTATCCTAGGTTCTTCAACTGATGTTAACAACAGATTCGATACTCCTATATCTTCACACGGTCATTGTTATAATTTACTAATTCAGTTAGCTTTTCAAAATTGTGGAGTAAGTAATGATCGGATTGTGTCTTATTTAAACTTTTTGTCTTATTTTTCTATGTATCTTTTTAAAAAAGAAGTCTTAGAAGTATCAAATAAGGATTTCAATTTATTTTTAGAAGATTATCAAAATGATTATAAAATCTTTGACCTAGAAGAGTATCTAAGTTTATTAATGAAAACTGGATTGTTGAGAAAAAGCAACTCTTCTAACTACAGTTTTTGCTATGAGTATCTATATTATTACTTTTTAGGGCAATATCTATCTGATAACTTTAATGAACATCTTGATGACATACAAGACATTATTTTGAATCTGGATTTAGAACAGAATGGCCACATAAGTATTTTTCTAGCGCATCATTGTAAAGATCAACGATTAATAGAAATGTTAAACTATAGTTTAGAGAATTCATTTAGTGATTATACAGAAGCAACACTTGATTCTGTAGAGTTGGGTGATTTTGATAAACAAGTTAATGACTTATCTAATAATATTGATTACAGGATAGAGAACTTCGAGGAAAAACGAAAATCCGAATTGAATCATCGAGACAGATTAGAGGAAAATGCATACTCAGAAAGAGATAACACAGAGATAATTGAAGAAAAACAAGCTCATAGACAAAATCAAGTTAGAAATGCAATTCAAACCGTAGAAGTAATTGGAGTTATTCTTAAGAACAGATACGGGTCAATAAAAAACAAAGATTTTAATAAAATATTAAAAAATACAGTTGATGCTAATTTAAGACTTCTTACCTCTTTTATTCAGATTGTCTCCGATAAAGATTTTATACTTTTTCTAGAGAACTTTATTTCAAAAGAAGTTGATACAGAAAACCTAAATGAGGATAAACTAAGAAAAGATATCCATGACATACTTGTGAGCATGAATTTTGCTACTATATATTCACTAGTTATGAAAACTGTTTCATCAATTGGTTCAGAACCTATTTCTCATTATTTTTCAGAAATGATGGAAAATAGCAATATTAATCCTAGCTATATATTAATAAAAAGGGGATTAGAACTACAATATGAAAAACAATTCTCGGAAAAATCTATCTTAAATGATAGAAACAATAAAAATATGTCACACGTAGCTCGTACCATATTGAATTTAATGGTTGTTAATCATGTATCACGGCATTCCTTTAGCTATCAAGAAAAAGCTAGAATAGAAGAAAAATTTGGGTTTAAACCTAATTCACTCCTTAAACAAGAACAACACATAAAATCAATAGAAAACAGATAGTATTTAACAAGTTAAAAATTTTTGACCCCACCTAACGACACCATCGGCTGGGTAGCAAAGAAATAAAAGTCCTGTCACTTTCTCCCCCTTAACCTTTGACTATTCTGCAAAATTATCGTAAAATAAAGAGTAAATGATAAAATGAGGTCAGAGTCTGTTCGCTCTGGCGATAGTAGTATAAATGAGGAGAAACGCTTTGGAATTAGAAGTATTTGCTGGGCAAGAAAAAAGTGAACTATCTATGATTGAGGTAGCGCGTGCTATCTTGGAACTTCGTGGTCGCGACCATGAGATGCATTTTAGCGATCTTGTAAACGAAATTCAAAACTACCTTGGAACATCAAACAGCGATATCCGTGAAGCCTTGCCTTTGTTCTACACAGAGTTGAACTTTGACGGTAGCTTCATCTCACTTGGAGACAACAAATGGGGGCTTCGTTCATGGTATGGTGTAGACGAAATCGATGAAGAAATCATCGCTCTTGAAGAAAATGACGACGATGAAGTAGCACCAAAAGCTAAGAAAAAACGTGTCAATGCCTTCATGGATGGTGATTCAGATGCTATTGACTACAATACAGATGATCCAGAAGACGAGGATGCATACGAAGCAGATCCAGCTCTTTCATACGATGATGAAAATCCAGATGATGAGAAAAATGAAGTGGAAGCTTACGATGCAGAAATCAACGAAATTGCTCCTGATGATTTGGGTGAAGACGTGGATCTTAACGAAGAAGACGACGAGTTTTCAGATGATGATACTGAAAACATCGAGGAATAAAAGTTAGCTATTGACAATTGTCCTATTTTTAGGTATCATATTGTTCGGGCACCTCTTTTAGAGGTCGGGGCTCCCTAATTCTTAGGGAGCTATTTTTGTTTTTTCAAGAAGTTATTTTCTTGTATTTTAGTTGTGAATCTGGTGCAGTTGTCCCAGATTATTCTTATTAGTAGGGTCTTGTTTTCTATGTCCCCTCGTAGTTGACAAGACCTTGAGCATTTTAGAAAGAGGAATCTATGTCTACGAAATATATTTTTGTAACTGGTGGTGTGGTATCGTCTATTGGGAAAGGGATTGTGGCAGCGAGTCTGGGCCGTCTCTTGAAAAATCGTGGTCTCAAAGTAACCATTCAAAAGTTTGACCCTTATATCAATATCGATCCGGGAACTATGAGCCCTTACCAGCACGGGGAAGTTTTTGTGACAGATGACGGAGCTGAGACAGATTTGGACTTGGGTCACTATGAACGTTTCATCGATATCAATCTCAACAAATATTCCAACGTGACAACTGGGAAAATATACAGTGAAGTTCTTCGTAAAGAACGCCGTGGAGAATACCTTGGGGCAACTGTTCAAGTCATTCCTCATATTACAGATGCTTTGAAAGAAAAAATCAAGCGTGCCGCTCTAACGACCGACTCTGATGTCATTATCACAGAGGTTGGTGGAACAGTAGGAGATATCGAGTCCTTGCCATTCTTAGAGGCCCTTCGTCAGATGAAGGCAGTTGTGGGTGCGGACAATGTCATGTACATCCATACAACCTTGCTTCCTTACCTCAAGGCTGCTGGTGAAATGAAGACCAAACCAACCCAACACTCTGTAAAAGAATTGCGTGGATTGGGAATCCAGCCAAATATGTTGGTTATTCGTACAGAACAACCAGCTGGTCAAGGAATTAAAAACAAACTAGCACAGTTCTGTGATGTGGCACCAGAAGCCGTTATCGAATCGTTGGATGTTGAACATCTTTACCAAATTCCATTGAACTTGCAGGCACAAGGTATGGACCAAATTGTCTGTGACCATTTGAAATTAGACGCACCAGTAGCAGATATGACAGAATGGTCAGCCATGGTGGACAAGGTCATGAACCTCAAGAAACAAGTCAAGATTTCACTTGTCGGTAAGTATGTGGAGTTGCAAGATGCCTACATCTCAGTGGTCGAAGCCTTGAAACACTCTGGTTATGCCAACGATGCAGAAGTTAAAATTAATTGGGTCAATGCTAATGATGTGACAGCAGAGAATGTGGCAGAGCTCTTATCTGATGCGGACGGAATCATCGTACCAGGTGGTTTTGGCCAACGTGGTACAGAAGGGAAAATCCAAGCCATTCGCTATGCGCGTGAGAATGATGTTCCAATGTTGGGAGTCTGCTTGGGAATGCAGTTGACTTGTATCGAGTTTGCTCGTCACGTTTTAGGACTTGAAGGTGCCAATTCTGCAGAGCTTGCACCAGAAACAAAATACCCTATCATTGATATCATGCGTGATCAGATTGATGTTGAGGATATGGGTGGAACCCTTCGTTTGGGACTTTATCCATCTAAGTTGAAACGTGGCTCTAAGGCTGCGGCTGCTTATCACAATCAAGAAGTGGTACAACGCCGTCACCGTCATCGTTATGAGTTTAACAATGCCTTCCGTGAGCAGTTTGAGGAAGCAGGCTTTGTCTTTTCAGGAGTTTCTCCAGACAATCGTTTGGTAGAAATCGTGGAAATTCCTGAAAATAAATTCTTTGTAGCGTGTCAGTATCACCCTGAACTGTCAAGTCGTCCAAACCGCCCAGAAGAACTCTACACTGCCTTTGTCACTGCAGCAGTTGGGAACAGTAATTAGCAAAATCAGAACCTTTGAGAACAATCTCAGAGGTTTTTTGCTTGCATATTTAGTATATGAGTTGCAAAATAAAAATATAGTGATATAATTAACATAATAAGGACTAAGGAGGATTTACAATGAAAAAAATCACACTATTTGGTTTGTCTCTAGCAGGTTTAGCTTTACTAGCTTTCCCTCATTCGGGAAAGGCCTTCGATCTTGAAGAAGAGTGGGTTATTAAGGGGGGCGTTAAGTATCAAGATGGCAAAATTCTTCGATTTAACAATGGCCATGAAGTGGATATCAAAGTCTTGGATTTACCAAAAACTGAGAAAATCGAGTGGACGGTCAGTCTCAATGGTCAAGATCAGACTGTCAATTTCCTAGGTCAAGAAAAGGACAAGTCTATGGTCGGTACAGAGGGGCGTTACCTTAATTTCTATGTACCTTATGGCTATAGAGGAGATATCAAGGTAGAAGCCAAGAGCGGAAATGAAGTAAAGACATGGTCTACTAAAGTAGTAGATGATGTATATAATGACGGTGGAAAGAGTGGTTACTTCCGTATTGACGAATCAAATGATCAACACACCTACCTTGATGCAAAATGGGACTATCAAACTAAGACCTACACTGCTACCTTACCAGAGACTGTCAATGGTCAAAAAGTATTTGCTTGGGCAGACGACTATGAAGAATTGAAACTTCAAAAACCAGGAGTTATCAGTCATTCCTACAGGGGGGCAGGAGCCTTCAAAATACTTTATCCGATTGTAAAAGCAGAAAGCTGGCTAAAAAAGAATTACAGTGAAAAGTGGTACTATCAAAAACAAGGCCAGTTAGTGCAGAACGATTGGGTTAAGGACAAGGGAACTTGGTACTTTATGAATGATAAAGGAGTCATGTTCAATCAAACTTGGCTTTATCAAGGTAGCAACTGGTATGCCTTTAAATCATCAGGAGCCATGATTGCGAGCGACTGGTTTTACGATCAAGGCAAGTGGTACTATTTATCAACTTCAGGAGCTATGAAAGCAAGCGCTTGGGTTTATGACAAGGGAGAATGGTATTATGTAGGTTCTTCTGGTGCCATGATTGCGAATGATTGGGTCAAAGATAATGGCAAGTGGTATTATCTGGCTTCATCAGGTAAGATGCTTCGCAATACCTACACCCCTGATGGTTACTACGTTGGCAACTCAGGTGCCTGGCAATAAGAATAATACTCTTCGAAAATCTCTTCAAACCACGTCAGCTTCATCCACAACCTCAAAACGCTGTTTTGAGCTGACTTCGTCAGTTCTATCTACAACCTCAAAGCAGTGCTTTGAGCAACCTGCGGCTAGCTTCCTAGTTTTCTCTTTGATTTTCATTGAGTATAAGAAGTCCTTTTCCTTTAAGGAAGAGGCTTTTTACTTGCTTTTCTGCTGCTTCCTCATTTGTCCTAAAACCTTTTTTGTGTTAAAATGAATGGTATGAAAGCTAAAAAAATGTGGATAGCAGGTCTGGCTCTGCTGGGTATTGGGAGCCTTGCCCTTGCTACGAAAAAAGTTGCAGATGACCATAAGCTCATGAAGACTCAGGAAGAGTTGACAGCGATTGTACGAGACCATTTTTCAGACATGGGGGAAATTGCGACCCTCTATGTTCAAGTCTACGAAAGTAGTCTAGAGCGACTTGTCGGAGGTGTCATTTTTGAAGATGGCCGTCACTATACCTTTGTCTATGAAAATGAAGACCTAGTCTATGAGGAGGAAGTTTTATGATACAACCAGCAAGTTTAGAAGAATTGGCATCTTTAGTGGAGAAAGATGGCAAGAAGGTCTTTCTTTTTGTGGCAGATTGGTGTGGTGATTGTCGTTATATCTATCCTGCCTTGCCAGAAATTGAGGAGACCAATCCAGAGTTCACCTTTATTCGGGTAGACCGGGACCAGTACATGGATTTAGCCAAACTCTGGGATGTTTACGGGATTCCTAGCCTTGTTGTTCTAGAAAAAGACAAGGAAATCGGCCGTTTTGTCAATCGCGACCGTAAAAGCAAGCAACAAATTAATGACTTTTTAGCAGGACTGAAATAGGAGAAAAAGAAAACAATGATTTTTACATACAACAAAGAACATGTCGGTGATGTCCTTATGGTCATCGTGAAAAATAGCGGAGATGTCAAACTGGATGTAGAACGCAAAGGCAAGGTAGCCCGTGTTTTTCTCAAAGATAATGGGGAAACAGTAGCTTGGAATATTTTTGAAGTTTCAAGTTTATTTGAAATTGCAGAGCACGGACAAGTCTTTTTATCAGATGAACAGGTCGCTCGTTTGAACCAAGAATTACAAACGGAAGGTTTTGCAGAGGAAATTGTTAATGACAAGGAACCTAAGTTTGTTGTTGGTGAAATTGTCGAGATGGTAGCTCATCCAGATAGTGACCACCTCAACATCTGCCAAGTTGCAGTCGCAAGTGACAAGACAGTGCAAATCGTTGCAGGGGCTCCTAATGCGCGTGTGGGGTTGAAAACCATTGTGGCTCTTCCTGGAGCTATGATGCCAAAAGGCAATCTTATTTTCCCAGGCGAGCTTCGTGGCGAAAAGAGTTTTGGCATGATGTGTAGCCCTCGTGAATTGCATCTGCCAAATGCTCCGCAAAAACGTGGTATTATTGAATTATCAGAAGACCAAGTTGTTGGAACTCCATTTGACCCAGCTAAACACTGGACTGCCTAAGAAGTTGTTAATATCTGATAGACCAGCTAGAAGGAAATAAGATGGCAAAAAATGTAGTGATTACAGGAGCGACATCAGGAATCGGTGAAGCGATTGCGCGTGCTTATCTGGAGCAGGGTGAGAATGTCGTTCTAACAGGACGACGGACAGACAGACTAGAAGCTCTTAAGGCGGAGTTTGCAGAAATTTTTCCAAATCAAACAGTTTGGACTTTTCTCCTAGATGTCACGGATATGACTATGGTAAAGACGGTCTGCTCCGATATTCTAGAAACGATAGGTCAGATTGATATTCTGGTCAACAACGCCGGACTGGCTCTTGGTTTGGCTCCCTATCAAGACTATGAAGAGCTGGATATGCTGACTATGCTAGATACCAATGTTAAAGGTTTGATGGCAGTCACTCGCTGTTTCTTGCCAGCAATGGTAAAAGCCAATCAAGGACATATCATCAACATGGGGTCAACCGCAGGAATCTACGCCTATGCTGGTGCCACTGTTTACTCAGCTACCAAGGCAGCAGTTAAGACCTTTTCAGATGGTCTGCGAATTGATACCATCGCAACGGATATCAAGGTGACGACCATTCAGCCTGGAATTGTCGAAACAGATTTTTCCACAGTGCGATTTCATGGTGATAAAGAACGAGCTGCGTCCGTTTACCAAGGAATCGAAGCCTTGCAAGCTCAGGATATTGCAGACACAGTAGTCTATGTGACCAGTCAACCTCGTCGTGTTCAGATTACAGATATGACCATTATGGCAAATCAACAAGCGACAGGTTTCATGGTTCATAAATAGTAAAAAATTTCCTCGAAAAGTTACAAATTTCTGTAACTTTTTTTGATTTCCTACGAATAGATAAGTAGGAGGAAAAAATATGTATAATAAAGTTATCATGATTGGGCGTTTGACGTCTACACCAGAATTGCACAAAACCAGCAATGACAAGTCAGTAGCGCGAGCGACTATTGCAGTCAACCGTCGTTACAAAGACCAAAATGGGGAGCGTGAAGCTGACTTTGTCAATATGGTCCTATGGGGCAGACTAGCAGAAAGCTTGGCCAGCTACGCAACTAAAGGAAGTCTCATTTCCGTTGATGGGGAATTACGTACTCGTCGTTTTGAGAAAAATGGCCAGATGAACTATGTGACGGAAGTCCTTGTCACAGGATTCCAACTCTTGGAAAGCCGCGCCCAACGTGCCATGCGTGAAAATAATGCAGGCCAAGACTTAGCAGACTTGGTTTTGGAAGAGGAAGAATTGCCATTTTAAGCATTAAAAAGTCTGAGTTGGTCTCAGGCTTTTTATCTTGCCAAAGTCAGACTTTTTCCTTGACTATTTCTGACCAAGTGATACAATAGAACTATGATTTAGCACTCAGGTATAAAGAGTGCTAATGCTATCTATCTCATTATGGAGGAAATCAGATGTTGAAACCATTAGGAGACCGTGTGGTCTTAAAAATCGAAGAAAAAGAACAAACTGTTGGAGGCTTTGTCCTTGCAGGTTCAGCCCAAGAAAAAACAAAAACAGCCCAAGTTGTAGCTACTGGACAAGGTGTTCGTACCTTGAACGGTGACTTGGTGGCTCCAAATGTCAAGGTTGGAGATCGTGTCTTAGTTGAAGCTCACGCAGGTCTTGATGTCAAAGATGGCGATGAAAAATACATCATCGTAGGGGAAGCTAACATCTTGGCTATCATTGAAGAATAGAAGGAGAAAGTAAGTATGTCAAAAGAAATTAAATTTTCATCAGATGCCCGTTCAGCTATGGTTCGTGGTGTCGATATTCTTGCAGATACTGTTAAAGTAACCTTGGGACCAAAAGGTCGTAACGTTGTGTTGGAAAAATCATTTGGCTCACCACTCATCACCAATGACGGTGTAACTATTGCCAAAGAAATCGAATTGGAAGACCATTTTGAAAATATGGGTGCCAAATTGGTATCAGAAGTCGCTTCTAAAACCAATGATATTGCAGGTGACGGGACTACAACTGCAACTGTTTTGACTCAAGCAATCGTCCGTGAAGGCATCAAAAACGTCACTGCTGGAGCAAATCCAATCGGAATTCGGCGTGGGATTGAAACAGCAGTTGCCGTAGCTGTAGAAGTCTTGAAAAACAACGCCATCCCTGTTGCCAACAAAGAAGCTATCGCTCAGGTTGCAGCCGTATCTTCTCGTTCTGAAAAAGTTGGTGAGTACATTTCTGAAGCCATGGAAAAAGTTGGCAAAGACGGAGTCATCACTATCGAAGAGTCACGTGGTATGGAAACAGAACTGGAAGTTGTGGAAGGAATGCAGTTTGACCGTGGTTACCTTTCACAGTACATGGTGACAGATAGCGAAAAAATGGTTGCTGACCTTGAAAATCCATACATTTTGATTACTGATAAGAAGATTTCAAATATCCAAGAAATCTTGCCGCTCCTAGAAAGTATTCTCCAAAGCAGTCGTCCACTCTTGATTATTGCGGATGATGTGGATGGCGAAGCTCTTCCAACTCTTGTTTTGAACAAGATTCGTGGAACCTTCAACGTGGTAGCAGTCAAGGCACCTGGTTTTGGTGACCGTCGCAAAGCCATGCTTGAGGACATTGCCATCTTAACAGGCGGAACAGTTATCACAGAAGATCTTGGTCTTGAGTTGAAAGATGCTACAATTGAAGCACTTGGTCAAGCAGCGAGAGTAACTGTGGACAAAGATAGCACTGTTATCGTAGAAGGTGCTGGAAATCCTGAAGCCATTTCTCACCGTGTTGCGGTTATCAAGTCTCAAATCGAAACCACAACTTCTGAGTTTGACCGTGAAAAATTGCAAGAACGCTTAGCCAAATTGTCAGGTGGTGTTGCAGTCATCAAGGTCGGAGCTGCAACTGAAACTGAGTTGAAAGAAATGAAACTCCGCATTGAAGACGCCCTCAACGCTACTCGTGCAGCTGTTGAAGAAGGTATCGTTGCAGGTGGTGGAACAGCCCTTGTCAATGTGATTCCAGCCGTGGCTGATTTGGAATTGACAGGAGACGAAGCAACTGGCCGCAATATTGTTCTTCGTGCTTTGGAAGAACCTGTTCGTCAAATCGCCCACAATGCAGGATTTGAAGGCTCTATCGTTATCGATCGTTTGAAAAATGCCGAGCTTGGTACAGGTTTCAACGCAGCAACTGGCGAATGGGTCAACATGATTGAAGAGGGAATCATCGACCCAGTTAAAGTGAGCCGTTCAGCCCTACAAAATGCAGCATCTGTAGCTAGTTTGATTTTGACAACAGAAGCAGTTGTAGCCAATAAACCAGAACCAGTAGCCCCAGCTCCAGCAATGGATCCAAGTATGATGGGCGGCATGATGTAAGCTTTCTATAGAAAACAACTTATAAAAAATACAAAAGGAGGGAATGCCTATTCCTCCTTTTTATGCTATTCACTTCTAAATAGATTTGAGCTCTCCTAACTTATATGATAAAATAAGACTAGAAAAAGGAGAAGAACATGATCGATGTAGAAGAAATTCTGAGCAAGATGAACCCCAATCAGAAAATTAATTATGACCGTGTTATGCAGAAGATGGTACAAGTATGGGAGAAAAATGAGCAACGGCCAACCATTCTCATGCATGTTTGCTGTGCCCCTTGCAGTACCTATACCCTCGAATATTTGACCAAGTATGCAGATGTGACTATCTATTTTGCCAATTCTAATATCCATCCCAAGGCAGAATACCATAAGCGAGCCTATGTTACCAAGAAATTTGTCAGTGATTTTAATGAGCGGACAGGAAATACGGTCCAGTATCTAGAAGCTCCCTACGAACCAAATGAATACCGAAAACTAGTTAGGGGACTGGAGGAGGAGCCAGAAGGTGGCGACCGTTGCAAGGTTTGCTTTGACTACCGACTAGATAAGACAGCTCAAGTGGCTATGGACTTGGGATTTGACTACTTTGGCTCAGCCTTGACCATCAGTCCTCATAAGAATTCTCAAACCATTAATAGCATCGGAATCGATGTGCAAAAAATTTATACAACCCACTATCTTCCAAGTGATTTCAAGAAAAATCAAGGCTACAAACGTTCAGTAGAGATGTGTGAAGAGTATGACATCTACCGTCAATGTTATTGTGGATGCGTCTATGCAGCTCAGGCTCAGAATATTGATCTGGTTCAAGTTAAGAAGGACGCCACAGCTTTCATGCTTGATAAGGATGTTGAAAAAGACTATTCCCACATCAAATTTACTGTTACGAAATTAGATATATAGAAATCAACCCAGCTGAAAAGCTGGGTTTTTCAAACAAAAAAACCAGGGCTTACACCCCAGTTTGACAACTTTACCGATTCTTTAGTTCTACATAGCGCTTGTACCAAATATTTACATAGGCTTCTGAGAAAGGACCACGTCCATTGTTTATCCAATCAACAAGAATTTTGACATGTTCTTTTAAAATATAGTCCAAGTCATCAGAATAATTCATTTTGCGTTTGTGACGCTCATACTCCTCAACGTCCAAGAGACGTTTTTCCCCATCCGTAAAAATTTTAACATCCAAATCATAATCAATATACTTCAGAGCTTCTTCATCCAGATAGTAGGGGCTAGCCATATTGCAATAGTAGGAAATTCCATTATCGCGAATCATGGCAATGATATTAAACCAATATTTCTTGTGAAAGTAAACAATAGCCGGTTCTCGAGTAACCCAACGACGACCATCACTTTCGGTAACCAGTGTATGATCGTTGACACCAATAATGGCGTTTTCTGTTGTTTTTAGTACCATGGTGTCTCGCCAAGTTCGGTGGAGACTCCCATCATGCTTATAACTTTGAATTGTAATAAAGTCGCCTTCTTTTGGAAGCTTCATAACTAACCAACTTTCTACAATTTATAAGTTTATCGTTTACTATTGTACCATAAAATTGCCTAAAATCTGTGAATTTTACATGAAAATATTAAAGACATTCTCTGAGAGCGCTTGCTATATCCGAAAAATCGTAGCCCTTTCGTGCTAAAACTTGGGTTAAACGCTGTTTAAGTTCGTATCCTTCATATTTTCGGGAATACTTGGCATATTGCTTATCAAGTTCCTTGAAGATGAGTTCCTGAGTCGTTTCTTGGTCAACTTGACTATCCAACTGGTCAAAGGCACTTTTAGCATCAGAATAGGAAAACCCCTTGTTGGTCAGATTTTGTATAATCTTATCCTGCAAAGCACGAGCAGGAAGCTTTCCAGAGTATTTTTTAAGCAGTTTCTCTGCAACACGTTGAGCAACTTCCGAAAAATCAAATTCTTTCAAGTTCTCTTCTATAGTAGATTTTGAAATTCCTTTTTGTGCTAATTTCTGAGTCAGTACATAAGGTCCCTTGTCTCCTGAAAGTTGATTAGAGTTGATGATAGCATAAGCGTACTGGCTATCATTAATCCACTTACCTTCTTTAAGATTAGCAATGACTTGAGAAACGATGTTTTCATCAATATCATATTTTTTCAGATATTCTCGAACCTCTTTTTCAGTGCGTGCTTTAAAGGATAGGTGGTAGAGGGCTAGATTCTTACCATAAGAAAATTGAGCAAAGTCCTGAATCTCTTTTAATTCTTCTTCACCTATCACCTTATCTCTTGATAACATAAAACGAACAATAGTATCTTCAGTAATGTAGCATTTGTCTCCATTATCAAGCTCCATCAGATATAGTCTTTTTTTCTTTTCAAGTTTTGTGATTTTCATAGTTCTATTATAACTCAAAATGTGAGAAAAAGCTGAAACCCCTTGATATAGCCGTTTTTTGTCTCTTAATGATGAATTTTAAGAACTTTTTAGGAACTTTGTAAATTCTCAATGGCTTTTTCATAAAAGGAAGTAGCCTTTTTCTTATTGTCTTTAGATAGGTGACTATAGATATCCATAGTCATTGAAATTTTAGAATGGCCTAGCCGTGTTTGGATTTCTTTGTAAGGCAGCCCTGCATTGAGCAATAGACTAGCGTGGGTGTGTCGGAAAGCGTGGAAACTTAAACGAGGACATCCAGCCAGTTTTAAATGCTTTTCTAATCTGAATCTGAGCGCTCCAGCTTCTCTATAATTGTCAAAGGTATCAGAGAACACTTTTTCAAAAGTTACCCCTATTTCCCTACCTATTTGGGATTGTCTTGCTTTATAGAGCCGAAGCATGAGTACCGTTTTGGTATCCAGTGCTATTTCTCTAATGCTACTTTTACTTTTAGGGCTAGTGATTTCCTTGAGGGTGTTTAAAGTCTTGGTAACTGAAACGCTACCGTTTTGTAAGTCAATATCAGACCATTTCAATGCTAAACACTCACGAATACGCAAACCAGTCGCTAGAAGTGTCTTATATAATACCGTATCGGAGAAATTTTTATAAGTGTTTGGCAACTGATCCAGATAATCTAAGAATTTTTTCAAATTGTCGTCATCCAGATATTTCAGTTTTTGCCCTTCTTTGGGTTTGCGCCGTGGGACGATGATATCACTAGCTGGATTTGAAGCAATGACTTGCAAGGAAACGGCATAGGATAATATGCGTTTATTTAAGGCATGGAGTTGGTTATATTGCTGATAACCTTTCCCTAGTTGATTGTAATCCATTGCCCACTGGTTTACCTGGTGCTGAATGATTGGGGGCGTTAGTTTATCTAGCTTGTAGTCTCCAAAGGCTGGTAGGAGATACTTTTTTATGTTGTTTTTTGCGCCTATAAGGGTGCTATGTTTGACTGTATGGCAATAATTTTCTAGCCATAGTTCCGTCAATTCCTGATAGGTGGTAATGTTAACGGCTTTTGTAATTGTTGAGCCGTTTTTTTCAAACTCTACCTTGGCTTGGATAGCCTTGCTTTTGAGTCTATTCTTGGTTCTGTCTGAAATAGTTGTCTTGATTTTCTTACCCGTTACGGTATCGATACCAAGATAAACGCTGGAACGGTAAACTACTGATCCATCTTTCTTTTTGTACTCTGTAATCTTCATGGTTTTACTCCTTTTCCATCAGCAGGCAAGCAATTAGAAAAGGTTTTGAGTTGATACCATGTGAGGGGCTACGAGCCCCCCTTATTTTCGATTTTAAACAGTCAGACGGTAAATTGTACCAGAATAAGAAACAAGGCGGATATGGTGCTTATTATTCGATTTTTTCTTGGTTTGTAAAATGATATTCATCTTTTTCATCTAATGGAAAGGGATATATCTGGTTTACTCCAAAAGTTTCATCAGAAGAGACTAGCAAGTTAAATATTAGGACTAGATTTCTATCCTTGATTTTCATCTCTTCATCTGATACAAATTGAACAAATCTTTTAAAGCGTTTTTCTTGTTTTTTGAAAAGGGCTTCATCAAATTCTTTTACAGTTGGGAGTTTTTGGTGTAATTTTTGAAGTTTCTCCCACTCTTCTTCCTGATTTAATAAATAAGTAAGAGGTACACCAAAATAATCAGCTAGTTGAGTAGCATTTTTAAGAGTAATTTGACTTTCTCCATTTTCCCATTTTTGGAATCCTCTACGAGTTACACCTATTGCTTCTGCAACTTCTTCCTGCGTTACTTTCTTCTGTTTTCTTAATTCTTTAATTCTATTCATTTTATATTACCTCATTTTGATTATATCATAAAACAATCAAAAGCTAACTAAATTTCACATTTTCTGATATTTTTTCTTTACAAGCTAACAGATTTACGCTATAATACATACAAAGCTAACAGATGTTAGCAAAAGAAAGGAGGAACTTCATTGCTTATTACCTAAACACAAGCAAAAGCAATCCGCCGAAAGCAGGCAGACAAGAAATTGACTGCAAAGCAAGCAGGCGAGGAAATAGGAGTCACACAAGTTACCTATCGAAAAATCCGAGACGGTGGCGAAGTAAAGCCGAGTATTTACCAAAAGGCCATGCAGTGGCTTGCTGAAGATTATTAGAAAGGAGCGAACTAATGGACGACGATTTTAAGACAGTTACAAATGCAAAGGGATTAGAAATTCCCAAGTATTTTAAAGATTTTAAAAAGCTAGTTGAGAAAGACAGAGAATTAGCTGAATATCTTTGTATGAACTATGAGGACTTAGAAAGTGAAGACCTGGGGGCATTTCTTGAGACAGTATAGCAGGGACTCAGCTGGATTCTGGATCTTATCGAAAGTAAAGACTTGCTTTATAGCCCCCATACAGGGAAGAAAGCATGAAACAAGATAACAAAAAAAGTCACTTGCTCAAATTTTGGACGAGGCGAGCAAGCGACAATATCTAGGGTATAGATATTTTTTCTATACCTTGATTATAGCATAGAAAGACAAGGTAAACAATGGGAAAACAACATCAAGCAGTAAAATTCAAAGATATTGCTGAAAAATTGTCCGAATTAGAGGGCAAAAACTTAGAAGAAATCGCTGGAGTGCTAGGCTATCGCAACTTAGACAGTTGTAAGGTTAATCTCTACAATCTCAGACAAAACAAGCGACTAGGTTTCAAAGTAGAAAAAGGAGTTTACACTAAGTTTGAACTCTTGGACAATTCGGTAAAAGAGGAACTGGAAGATAAGGAACTGTCTGAACGTGGTTGGTTTTTACAATCACTAGACTACTACAAAGTAGCAAAAAATGCCTTTGAAATAGCAGGAGATAAAACTGTCAAAGCAGAAACACGACAAAAAGCAGAACACGACATATTAGACGCAATGAAGCACATTACTAAAAAGCATCGCGCTATACTTTATGACATGATGGAGGGTTAAGGATGGAAGCAAAAACCCACTTCGCTAGATTCATGCGTAGAGGCATGGAGTTAGTAAGGCAATTACATAGTAAAGAAATCCAACGTGATGAATTTGATAGAGCCTGGAAAAGATTGGGCGATCAAATCGAAAACGAAACGAAGAAAAACTAAGAAAACCGAAGAGCAGGCAAGCAATTAGAAAAGGTTTTGAAAAACGAGTGCTGACACGGCGATTCTAAGCACTTGTTTAGAGAAAAATAAAGAAAAAAGCCCTTACGGACTTTTCATCATTCTTTATAAAAATCATCCATTGCCAGGCTCATAAAAGCCCAGATAAACAAACCAAGAATTACATAGGCGTAGAGTGGCAGGGAAGCAAAGATAAAAGGTGAAAGAAAAATCATACCTAAGGTGTCTCCAAAATTTGTACAAATACAATATAATCCAAAAGAAAGATAAAGGATAAAGATGATAAACCAAAACCAAAATCGTCTGCGTGCTTTTTCTTTTCGAGACATATCTCCCACCTCCCTTATATAGCTCTATTATATCCCTACCTATTCTATTTGTAAAGGGTGGGCTTACCAACGAAACATCACTACAAGCGTCCGCCAACTAGGGGCAAATGCCCAGCGTTTGGAGTGGTGTCAATCCTGTATAGTAAACGACAATTAAAAGGCCATCAGGGCAATTATACAAACATAGAAACAAAGGCAAAAAACATGACAGAAACAACATACGATATTATCGCTAAAAGCTTGGATAGAATTAGTATGGAATTACACCAAGCAGACGAAAACAATAATTTTTTAAGAATAGGACTCTTATCAGGACAATTAAAAGCTATCAAAGAAGATTTACACCGCTTACTTTGGATTGAACTTCCTGAATTGAATGACATCCATAAAATCGAAGCGATCTCTAAAAGAACTACGGGAATCTTTTTCAGCCCTGGTATTTTTGAAATGGATGCTATGCGACAAGCATTCTTTAAACGCCAAGCTAAGCACTTTTTTGACAACGAAGCAGAGCAACAGGCGTATATAGAGCATGCTGAAAAGGAGTATTTAGAGGCTACTGTAACCTTAAAGGATATTCTTTTTAACTCTAAAAATAGAACTCAGAAAGCAAATAAAAGTTGTCTTATAGAGAAGTTTGAGGAGGCAATGCAATGACGCTAGACCTAGACAACATGAAACAAGCAGAATTTGATAAACGAATGGCTGAAATCAAGGAGAGACACCCTAACCTCTTCCAGTTTATTGCTGATTTTGTAGATAGAAAGGTAACGCCCAAAGAGGTAGATGAGTTTTTGGAGATGGAGCGAACTGATCAAGTGGACTATATCAAGAATTACAAAGCGAGGGCATAGCATGAATGAACTAGATTTAAACAATACACAGGCGCTTATTTTTACCGTGATTTTGATTGGCTTTCTCATTTACCTAAACCACCGAGACCGCAAAAAGTGTGCTCAAATGGAGCGAGAAAACAGGAAACTAGGAGAAAGTCCTAGCGAGAGTTTAAGCCCTGACTATGGGAGATATATCCAACTTGCAGGCATTAAGCCGTGGAGGTGATGATATGTTTGAAAGGATGATTGAAGAACTTCAAATAAAAATATTAGAAGCCTTAGAACGTTACCTAAAAAGTCATGAGAAAATACCTCCCCGAATCATTGGACTGATTTCCGCAAAACGAGTACAGGAAGAGTTAGATATAAAATAGCTGACCTTACAAAAATGGGAAAGAATGGGCTTGAAGCGTTATCAGCCTCCAGGAGACGATAGCAGAAAAGTTTATTATAAAGTGGACGAGATCCGTAAGTTTATGGGGGTGGGAGAATGAGAGTGATAGAGTTAACCTTGTCTAGTGACAAATTGGCCTTATTCGGCTTTCTCAAATCTACCCCTACCCAAGTTTGGAAGAATGGAGAACACTTCAAATTCATCTACTTTGAACCGATTGGCGAAGCGCTGACGAATTTCCACTATAAAGGCTTGTATGTGACTGTCAAAGACGAAAAAGAGGAAGTAGAGGGTTGGAGGTTAGTTAGAGACTTGGAGATAGTTTTGGCCAGTCCTGACTTGCTGACGATTCTGAAAGATTTAGAGGTAAACAAATTGACAGAGCAACGGCAGGGGCTTGGAGTGGAGTTAAAAGGCTGGGTTTTTGACCTGATTTGTAATGGCATTTATACAAGGTATGAGACTTCACTTTTTGTCCGCTTGCTATTTGTGAATGGCTACAGTTTTAGTCAACTGGTGGACTTGTTTTCAGCAATCGTTAAACGCAAAGACCTAGCTAGCTACTTTCTAGAAGTAGCGACAAAATTCTATAAGGAGGTGGCTTTTGAATAGTGAAGAAATTGTAAATAAAATCATCGAAGAGAATCAGCCAAGAGCATCGCCTACCGTGGTGGACTTGACCCAAGCAAGGGAGACTGATGAGGAACACAATAGCCTGAACTTGACCAAAAAAGCAAGAGGGGATGGCTTTGCAGTCAACTTGGACAATCTCAAGAAGATTTTGAGTGGGGATAGTAAGCTAAAAGGGGCGATACAGTACAACACTTTTACATATGAAATTGACGTGACTAGACCAATGAAGCTAAACGGTAGAACCTTGAGCGGTACAATTGATGACCTGATTATCAGAGAGATTAGGGCTTATATTGCTACCAAGTACAAGATGGATTATAAAAAAGGAGATATTGCTGATATTTTAGAAGTGGTAGCTGGAGAATATAGCTACAATCCTTTAAAAGACTATCTAGAAGCATGCGAAAGCGAGTATAAAGAGTTAGTGAATAAGCGTGATCCCTTTGATATTTTAAGAAATTATCTCAATATCAAGGTTGATGAATATAACCGTATTATCATGGACTTGTTTTTCCGTGGAGCGGTTGCCAAGGTGTTTGACCCTACTGTTAAGTTTGACTTTGTACTGGACTTGACTGGACGACAGGGAGTGGGAAAGACCCAATTTTTTGAGGGGCTTTTTACTCACAAGTATTTTACAACCGTTGAGACCTTCACAGATAAAGATGATAAGGCTAGAATGGTAAGAAACTGGTGTGTATTTGATGATGAGATGGTGGCTAGTAAAAAGGCTAGTTTTTCAGAATTGAAGAAATTCATCACAGAAACCAAACTAGAGTTTAGACCGCCTTACGCTTCCAGTGATAGGCGACTCCCTAAGAGTTTTATTATTGTGAGGGCAACTAATGACCATGATTATTTGAACGACTTGACAGGAGAAAGGCGCTTTCTGGTGGCAGAAGTCCACAAGGACACCGCCTATAAGGGAAGAAAGTGGACAGAAAAAGACCGTAGAGCCTTTTGGGGTGCTATGGTGATAGCTTGGAGGGCTAACCAAGTGTTGAACCTGACGGACGAGCAGGAAAAGCTAGTAAACGATGTTAGAAGCCGTTACAAGTTTGTAGATGAAACCCTTGAGGACTTGGAGCGTTATTTAGCTTTACCTTTTCCTAAAAATATGTACCATTACCCAGTTACAGACAGAACCAGGTATTACTATATCTATGATATGATGAACGAGGGTTATTTTAGAAATAGTAAAGGTGGGACGGTTGAACTTAACACAGACACCTATGGCGAACTAATAGAACGTGATAAGATGACTATAAACCTATTCTTCCAAGAAGTCTATCTAACTGACAAAGCACCACCAAAGGATAAAGCAAAGGTTAAAAAGTACATGCAAAATAAAGAGGGATGGGAACACAAACGATCTTTAAAATTTGGAAAAAGTGTTAAGCCTGGTTACTCAAAACCTAAAAGGTAGTTAAGGTAGTCACTAACTCAAAAAATGACTACCTTTAAGAGAGTGGCTAGAACCTTTAAACAAAAGGATTTAAAAACAAAGGTAGTTTTTAATGTTTTACTGACTACCCCCCTAAACCCTTGATATGATTGACTTTTATATAAAAAAAGTAGTTATTTTATATTATTTGTAAACTGTATAGAGTAAATAGCGTTAAGGTGTTTATTATTATTTTTTTGTGAGCAAGGTGACTACCTGACTACGCTTTTTGTAAACCCTTGGGGCTGTAAGGCGGAGGTGGTAGTCACTAGATACTCAAAAATGACTACCTTTTTAGAGAAAGGAGGATATATGAACGAATTACATAAAGGTTGGATTTACTTCCTAAATCGTGGTATAATTAAGAGTGTAAAGTTACCTGAGTATGGTGACATTCGATTGATAATTGCAGATGGTGTTGTGACCATGGTAGAAACCAAAACACAACAAAAATTTTAAATACTGACTTGAAAACAAGAGGTAGGACATAAGACGTAATTACGTTTTTTGTTCTACCTTTTTTGCTTAAGAATGAAAGGAAATAAAAAATATGACTATGAGACTCAAAGGACAAACAAAAAACGAATACATGCAAGCTAGAGAAGCGTTTATGAATGCAGTGAAAACTAATGCTCCACAAGATCAGCAAACAGAACTTTACGGTGATATGTTAGACAAAATGCAGGAACATATGATTGAAGAAGCTAAAACTGCATCATATTCAGGAGATGGCTTTACATCACAGCCTAATACTTTAAAGGGCAATGAAATGGTATTCTTCAATGAATTTGATAAGAATATCCCTAAAGGGGTGGAAAAACTTCTCCCAGAGGAGACGATTGACAGAATTTTTGAAGATATAAAGTCAGAACATCCCTTGCTTGAAAAAATTGGTCTGAAGAACCTAGGAATCCGACTAAACTTTTTAACCTCAGAGCGTAGTGGTGGAGCAGTTTGGGGAAAGGTTTTTGGAGAAATCAAAGGGCAATTAAAAGCTAGTTTTGGAAGTAAACAAGAAATCCAGCATAAGTTAACGGCTTTCATCGTGATCCCGAAAGATTTTAAAGAACTTGGACCGATTTGGATTGAAAATTTTGTAAGAACTCAATTAACAGAAGCTTTTGCAGTAGCATTGGAAGAAGCGTTTTTAAACGGCGATGGTAATAATAAACCTCTAGGACTAACAAGAAAATTGACGGGAGTAACTCAAGATTCAAATATTACTTATCCTAAAAAAGAAAAACAAGCTTTAAAATTAACTTTTGAAAATCCTAAAGAAACTGTAAACCAAGTATCAGAAATTTTTAAATTTCATTCTGTAAAAGCTGATGGAGTTAGTTTTGTTGATACGACAAATAAGATTGTCCTTGTCGTGAATCCAGAAGAAATCTGGGAGATCGAGAAGAAACTAATTAACTTTACAGATAGCGCAACATATAACAAGGCGACACCTCTAAATTTACAAATCATTCCTTCAATCTCTCAAGAAAAAGGGAAGGCGACTTCTTTCATTCAAGGGCGCTATGATGCAGTTGTAGGTGGAGGAATTAACTTACAACGCTATCAGGATACATTAGCACTTGAAGATATGGATCTCTATGTAGCTAAACAATTTGCTTATGGTAAGGCTCATGATGAAAAGTCAGCTGCAATCTGGGAGCTTGATTTCTCAAAAAATCAAGGGCCAGGTATTGGAGGTTAATCGATGAATAGCACTGATGTAATCAATATCTTTCTTTTGTATCAGGACTATAATCTAGTTTATGTCAATCCATTTCATGAACTCATGAAGAATCTCTTTCATAAAATAAATGAACAAGAAGCTACAGAATTCTTTAGTAAGCAAGAGGGAGTTAAAAAAGAAATACTGAACGAAATTGAAGAGTATAAACAAGACTACACTTCGATTTTAAGTGATATGTTTCTGACAACACGTCAAAAAGAAAATCAGTTAGAAAATGAATTTAAACAGAGAGAAAGAGCCATCAGGGAAAAGTCATTAGTATATTTTAAAGACTGGAAGGAGTTTTCTCAGAACAAAATTTCACCTTTAGTTACTGATATGATATCAATACTACATGAAGAAAATAGTCTTTATCGTTCTAATATCTTTGAGTTTTTAGAAAAGCTAAAAAGCTTTTATACTATCGAATCTCACGAAGTAGCTACTGATGGATTTTTGAGAAGTAAACTCTTAGAGGAATATCAATTCAAGAATGTTGACAAGAAGTTTAAAGATAAATACTACTATATCAACAAAGGGCAACAACAATACTATGAGCAGGCCATTTTTAAAGAGTTGGAACATTATAATCTTTCTCCTGATATGGTTTTATGGAATGATTTGCTTCTAGAGGAGTTAGTACAAGACGGTAAAATCACGGGACATAGTGTTGAAGAATTTACAGAATATATCTCTGGAGTGGTAGATGATTTTATAGATCGAAAAGAGCAAGAACTTATTAAACAAAGGGAAGTCTTTAATGATCTACCAGAGAAAAAGAAAAATATTATTTCTAAATTCTTTGGGCAATAAACGAAATGAAGATAGGTTTGCGCCTATCTTTTTTAGTATTCTTTTATGAATTCATTATTTTAAGGTAACAGTGAACTCATATAACAGTATCTTATAAAACGCTTGATAGAGTAAGGGAATAGCTTAGCGAGTGAATTCAATAGAATGTGTAAAACAATGAATTGGTAATTAAAATTATAGAAAGAATATGTAAAGAAACTGACTCAAAAGACAAGATTAGACACAGGAAATAAAAGAAGAAGTTCTTAAAGATATTGTGTAATTTTTAAATTTTCTTAAACACCCCCCGGTCAAAAAAAACGGGAATTTTCAAAGACGCGGGTAAGCGGGCTGCACTCGACTGTCCAAATATTTAACGTTTTTTTAGGGGGTGGGGGGTAAGTCTGAAAAACTTACTGAAAAGGAGGAAAATGGCAAGTTTTTATGTTATACTTGTATCAGATATATAAAAATAAAAAAAGCACGTTTGACCGTGCTAGTTTCTTGCCTGCTGAACTCATCATATAGTATAGTGGCTCCTTTGTGGGGCTTTTTTTGTGAACATTTTTAGGAACTTTTAAAGAATTTAAAGAAAATATAAGGAAATATGATTTTAAAGAAAATCAGGAATATCAAGGCCTTTACTTACTAATGAAATATAAAAATCAAGCGGTAGCGGAATAACTCAAAATGTGATAAGATAGGGGTATGAATCTGAAAGTGAAACAAAAAATACCATTAAAAATCAAGCGCATGGGAATTAATGGTGAGGGAATCGGCTTTTATCAAAAAACCTTAGTCTTTGTGCCTGGTGCTCTCAAAGGAGAAGATATCTATTGTCAGATTACTTCTATTAAACGTAACTTTGTTGAAGCAAAATTACTAAAGGTTAATAAGAAGTCTAAATTCCGTGTTGTGCCAGCATGTACTATTTACAATGAGTGCGGAGGCTGCCAAATCATGCACCTGCATTATGATAAGCAGCTAGAGTTCAAGACGGACTTACTTCATCAAGCACTGAAAAAATTTGCCCCTGCAGGATATGAAAATTATGAAATCCGCCCGACGATTGGTATGCAGGAACCAAAGTACTACCGTGCTAAGTTACAATTTCAGACTCGAAAATTTAAGAATCAGGTCAAGGCAGGTCTGTATGCACAAAACTCTCATTATTTGGTGGAGTTGAAAGACTGCCTAGTACAAGATAAGGAAACCCAAGTGATTGCTAATCGCCTAGCAGAATTGCTTACTTATCACCAGATTCCAATCACCGATGAGAGAAAAGTTCTAGGTGTTAGAACTATAATGGTCCGACGAGCAAGAAAGACTGGACAGGTTCAGATTATTATTGTTACAAACCGCCAGCTTAATTTAACCCTGCTGGTAAAAGATTTAATTAAAGATTTTTCAGAGGTTGTGACAGTAGCTGTTAATACAAATACAGCTAAAACTAGTGAGATTTATGGTGAAAAGACAGAGATTATCTGGGGACAAGAGAGTATTCAAGAAGGTGTTCTTGATTATGAATTTTCACTATCTCCTCGAGCATTCTATCAACTAAATCCTGAACAAACAGAAGTCCTCTATAGCGAGGCGGTAAAAGCGCTGAATGTTGATAAAGAAGACCATTTGATTGACGCTTATTGTGGAGTTGGAACGATTGGATTTGCCTTCGCAAAGAAAGTTAAAACACTCAGAGGTATGGATATTATTCCAGAAGCCATTGAAGATGCTAAGCGAAATGCTAAAAGAATGGGATTTGACAACACACATTACGAAGCAGGAACAGCGGAAGAGATTATTCCTCGCTGGTATAAGGAAGGCTACCGAGCAGATGCTCTGATCGTAGATCCACCACGTACAGGTCTGGATGACAAGTTATTAGATACAATTCTTAACTATGTACCAGAAAAAATGGTTTATATTTCTTGCAATGTTTCGACCTTGGCTCGTGATTTGGTACGCTTAGTAGAAGTCTATGACCTCCATTATATCCAGTCGGTCGATATGTTCCCACACACTGCTCGAACGGAAGCAGTTGTGAAATTAATTAAAAAAGTTTAAAAAAGGTGTTGACAAGTTTGAAAAAGTCGGTATAATAGTAAGAGTTGAAAATAACAGCTCAGGTCCGTTGGTCAA